>JAITTD010000140.1 GCA_031287245.1 Bacteroidales bacterium | reverse complement strand
TCACCCGAACCGCCTGCGAAATCATCCGCGAACAGGTGGAAGAATACGATTTCCCTGTGGCATTCGACTTTCCTGCAGGACATGGCGGCGTGAACAACCCTATAGTGATGGGTGCAACGATGAAATTGAGCGTGAAAGATGGTGGAGTAACAATTGAGCATTACGGAAATAGTGAGACAAGTTGACTGTTATACAACCCACTGTCGTGCATTCCGAGTATTCGGCGGAGAGAGAGGGATTCGAACCCCCGGAGCCTTGCGGCTCAACAGTTTTCAAGACTGCCGGTTTAAACCGCTCACCCATCTCTCCAATTGTGCCGCAAAGATACGTATTTTTTTCTGATCGGCAAAAAAAATCTCATGTATCTATTTTTTCAATCACTTTTTCCGGTGAAATCTGCATCAGACAGGCGTAGTCTTTCCTGCGGCATGGTTTGTTTCCGTAAACGGAACACGGACGGCAGGGTAAATCCACCTGCACAGCGTTATCGGGCAACTGCCGATAGCCGTAAAATCCGGTACAGGGGTGAGTGGCGCCCCAAACGGACACTACCGGCGTGGCGGTGAGGGATGCAATGTGCATATTGGCGGAATCCATAGACAGCATCACATCCAAATGGCTTATCAACACCAATTCGTCTGCTAACTTCAATTTTCCGGCAACTCTGATGATGTGCGGATACTTGTTTGCCCAAGTTTCAAGCGTTTGTTTCTCATGTTCCCCGCCTCCGAAAAGGAAAAGAGTTGTATCCTCCCTTCCTGCCAACTGCGCAACCACCTGTTCGGTGCGCTCCAATGGATAAATCTTGCCTGTATGTTTGGCAAAGGGCGCTATCCCAATCCATTTGCCGGTTTTTGCGCCTGCGAATATCTCTATTTTTGTCAAATCGCCCTTTCCTGCTCCATATATTGAATTAAAATCAACCTTTACAGACAAACCCAAGGCTCGGAAAACGTCAGCATAGCGTTCTACGGACGTTTTGATCTGTTGTCTCTTCTTTCCCGCAACGAGCCTGCGTTTTTCCGCTCTTCCCTTGTCAATATGCCGTACTTTTAAGCCGCTGCATCGAAAAAAGAAGCGCAACAGTTTTGTTCGCAGCACATCATGCAGGTCGGCTACCGCATCATAGTGATTTTGTCGCATTTTTTTGTAAAACCGGTAAATGCCTGCAACGCCTTTGTGCTTTCCTTTCAGGTCAATGCCTTCAAACTGTACATTGTCGGGGCAATGAGCAAATAATGGATTCAAAAACGGCTGTGAGACCACTGTAAATCGGTCGTCGGGATGCGCCCGTGCAAGAGAATCAACGACCGGTACCGTCATGGCTACGTCGCCGATAGCCGAAAAGCGAAGAATAACAACATTCATGTTTAATTATTAATTATTAATTATTAATGATAAATTACTGAAAAACATACAATTTATAACTATTTGTAACAACATATAACTATTTTGTAACTATTTTATAACAACATATAACTATTTTGTAACAACATATAACTATTTTATAACTATTTGTAACAACATATAACTATTTTGTAACTATTTTATAACAACATATAACTATTTTGCAACTATTTTATAACAACATATAACTATTTTATAACTATTCGTAACAGATTGCTATTTTGTCCAAAGTTTGCATGAGTTCGTCCACATCCAAAGAAGTGACCAAAGTCATGCGTGTTTGTTTGAAATCAGGCAGGCATTTAAAATAATTTGACAAATGACGGCGCATTTCGAAAATTCCCACCGGCAAACCCTTGTATTGAACGGATTTTTGCAGGTGCAGTTTTGCCAATTCCACTTTTTGTGCAATGTTCAGCGGTGGCATTGGTTCTCCTGTTGCTAAACAGTGCTTTATTTCGGCAAAAATCCACGGACGACCATAAGTGGCACGCCCAATCATGATGCCGTCCACGCCATAGCGGTCAAACCGCTCTTTGGCGATTTCCGGCGAAGTGATGTCGCCATTGCCAATGACGGGAATGTGCATACGCGGGTTGTTTTTCACCTCGCCAATGAGCGTCCAGTCGGCTTCACCCTTGTACATCTGGGCGCGTGTCCGTCCGTGAATGGTGATAGCCGCAATGCCCACGTCCTGCAAGCGTTCGGCAATATCGACAATGTTTTTGGTATTCTCGTCCCAGCCCAAACGTGTTTTTACGGTCACCGGCAGTTTCACCGCCTTCACGATCGCCTGCGTCATTTCCACCATCAGCGGAACGTTGTTCAGCATACCGGCTCCCGCGCCCCGCGTGGCAATTTTGCGAACAGGGCAACCGAAATTGATGTCTATCAGGTCGGGACGGGCTTGTTCGGAAATTTGAGCAGCCTGCACCATCGCATCCGTCAGATGTCCATATATCTGGATGCCAATGGGACGTTCCGCTTCTTCGATTTCGAGTTTTTTGAGCGTTTTTTTCACATCGCGCACCAGCGCATCAGATGAAACAAATTCCGTAAACATCATATCCGCTCCGTAATGCTTACACATAAACCGAAACGACGAGTCGGTCACGTCTTCCATGGGCGCAAGAAACAACGGATTTTTGCCAAAATTAACATCGCCTATTTGCATCAATTCGATTATTTTGTATTTTTGCAAAAATAAGTAATATTTTTTTATCTCAAATGCAAAAAGGTCTTTTTGATGGAAAACACCCCTTTTCCCAGTTGATTATCACCGTATTAGCAATGTTTGCCTGCGGTCTGTTGCTCATGTTTGTGGGAATGCTTTTCATTCCTTTGGTGGAAAACGTTTCTTTGTCGGATATGATGACTGGCAAGGTCAACATCGCAGAACATATCCCAATTATGCGCTATTTGCAGACCTTGCAAGGTGTCACGCTGTTCATTATACCGGCTTTGTTTCTGGGTTTTCTGTTTGAGGGAAGTGCCACACGCTACTTTTCATTCAGCAAAACAGGTCCGAAACCATGGTTTTTGTACGTTTTTTTTATAATGACGAGCATCGTTCCCCTCATCAATTTAATGGCATCATTGAATGAAATGATAGTGTTTCCCGAATGGCTGGCAGATTTGGAAGCCAAATTTCGTGACATGGAGGACAACGCTGCCAAAGCGATGGAATTGTTCATGGGTATGAATAATATCAACGATTTGCTGTTCAATATTTTTATGATAGGGCTTATTCCCGCCTTGGGCGAGGAGTTGATTTTCAGAGGTATCATTCAAAAGATTTGCATACGATGGACAGGCGTACACGCGGGAATCATCATTGCTGCATTCCTCTTCAGCGCCATGCACATGCAGTTCTACGGGCTTTTCCCACGATGGCTGCTTGGAATCCTGTTCGGATACCTTCTCATTTGGAGCAAATCCATCTGGTTGCCCATTTTTGCCCATTTTGTCAACAACACAATGGCGGTGGCAGTGGAATATTTAACCCGCAGAAACATGGTGGATGAAGGCATCTCTGAATATGGCTCTACTGTGGACGCCATCCCGATAACGATTATCTTCACCGCCGTATGCGGACTGCTGTTGCTGAAAATGATTCGCGACAAAAGCGCTATGGCGGGAAAATTGACCTGTGACAATCCTTAAAACACAAAAAAACGATGAATCGCATTCCATCCCTGTTTGAACGCAAACCCTCCGGCATCTTGTCGGTTTATTTTACGGCAGGTTTCCCGCAATTGGAGGATACCGCCGCCATTATCAGCACGCTTGAACGGCAAGGTGCGGATATGATTGAGATAGGCATCCCTTTCTCCGACCCGATGGCTGATGGACCTGTTATCCAACAAAGCAGTTCAGTGGCGCTCCAAAACGGCATGACGCTGAAAAAACTGTTCGCTCAGTTGAAAGACATCCGCCCGGAGGTGTCGCTGCCTTTGGTGATGATGGGCTATCTTAATCCGGTGATGCAATATGGAGTAGAAAATTTCTGCCGCGATTGCGCAGCAGCAGGTGTGGACGGCATCATCCTTCCCGATCTGCCTTTTGACGACTACATTCGCGATTACAAACCGCTGGCTGACAAATATAACCTGCATTTTATCATGCTCATCACACCGGAAACCTCGCCGGAACGCATCCGGCTGATAGACGAACACACCAACGGCTTCATTTATATGGTATCCACCGCCTCCACCACCGGCGCGAAAGATTCCTTTGATGAAAAGACCCTGGACTATTTTCGCCGTATCAATGCCATGCAACTCAAAAACCCGCGCTTGATAGGATTCGGCATATCCAACAAAAGCACCTGCGACACAGCCCTCCAACACGCCAACGGCGCCATCATCGGTAGCCGTTTTATCCGCCTGCTAAGCAACGAACCAACTATCGAAAAGGCTGTAAAGACGCTGTTGAAGGATTTAACCGTATAACTTAATATACTGCCCAATGTACTTACCGCAGCAACATCGAATCACATCACCATTGTATCACCATTGTATCACTGTCAAATCACTGTATCACCCTCAAAAATCATCTTCCGAACACGAATGGTCAACAACCTGAACCTGCGGTCATTTGTAAATCTCATTTTTTTCATCTACGTTTGTACCCGCATTTTAAAGCGTAATTAAATTTGTTATGAACAAAATATCTGAACTTATCAGCCATTTGGCAGGCGAAGCGGTAGCCTCTCTTTACGGTACACGTCTTGCTGGTGGTGAATTGCAGGTCACCCAAACCCGCAAGGAATTTGCAGGCGATTTTACTCTTGTGGTGTTTCCCTTGCTGAAAATATCCAAACAGTCGCCCGAAGCCACAGCATCCGCTATCGGGAATTATTTGCAGACCAATGCCAACGAAATAGCCCGTTTCAATGTGGTGAAAGGCTTTTTGAACTTGGAAATAGCAGATCAGGTGTGGCTGAAATTCCTTTCGGAAACGGTTTTTGATGAACAATATGGAACGCAAACCCTTGACGTTGATCATGTTTCCATGAAAATGATTGAGTATTCGTCGCCCAACACGAATAAACCTTTGCATTTGGGGCATATCAGGAATAATCTGTTGGGCTATTCGGTGTCGAAAATCATGGAAGCGGCTGGCAACAAGGTGGTGAAAGTGAATTTGGTGAACGACCGGGGCATTCATATCTGCAAATCCATGTTGGCATGGCAGAAATGGGGAAATGGGGAAATGCCTGAAAGCCGCGGACAGAAAGGCGATCATTTGGTGGGCGATTACTACGTCCGCTTCGATGTGGAATACAAAAAAGAAATTGAACAATTGGTGCAACAAGGGGCGGATAAGGAAGAAGCCGCTCGCAAAGCGCCTTTGATACTGGAAGCGCAGGAAATGCTGCGCCGTTGGGAAGCAAAAGACCCCGAAACCATTGCCCTGTGGGAAAGGATGAACGGCTGGGTATATGAAGGCTTCGATGCCACTTACAAACGGCTTGGCGTGTCGTTCGACCGCATCTATCACGAATCTCAGACCTATCTGCTGGGCAAGGAAATTGTGGCAGAAGGGCTGAAACGCGGCGTTTTCTTTCGCAAAGACAACGGATCTGTGTGGATTGACCTGACAGCAGACGGATTGGACGAAAAACTGTTGCTGCGTTCCGACGGCACTTCGGTGTATATTACGCAGGACATTGGCACTGCCTGCAAGCGTTTTGAGGAATACGCCATCAACGAACTGGTATATGTGGTGGGCAACGAACAGAATTACCATTTTCAGGTGTTGGCGCTTATCCTGAGCAAATTGGGTTACGAATGGGCGAAGAACTTGAAACACCTGTCCTATGGTATGGTGGAACTGCCCAAAGGCATGGGCAAAATGAAATCGCGCGAGGGCACTGTCGTTGATGCCGACGAACTGATGGATGAAATGATCACCACCGCCCGCGATATGTCGCAGGAATTGGGCAAATTGAACGAACTGACGCCCGAAGAAGCCGAAAAGATTGTGCAAACCATCGGTCTTGGCGCTTTGAAATACTTTATCCTGAAAGTTGATCCGCAGAAAAACATGGTGTTCAACCCCAAAGAATCCATTGATTTTAACGGAAACACCGGTCCTTTTATTCAATATACCCATGCCCGCATCTGCTCTGTACTTCGCAAAGCCGTTGAAAGCGGCATTTTGACCGCTCAATCGACCATTGATGCAGATATTAAGATCACCGGAAAGGAAGCGACTTTGGTACATTCCCTCTACAATTATCCTGCTGTGGTGGCGGATGCTGCCGCAACGTACAGCCCGGCGCTGATAGCCAACTATTTGTATGATTTGGCGAAGGAATACAACCAGTTTTATCACGATTATTCCATTTTAAAAGAAGAAAACAGGGCTATCCGCTTGTTTCGTGTGTTATTGTCGCAATACACCGCGCAGGTTATCCGCAATGCCTTGGAATTATTGGGCATCGAAGCTCCGGATAGAATGTAAAACTGGATAAACGGACAACCGTATCACGATTGAATCACGATTGAATCACGGCTTTTATACATTTTTATATGTCATCTCAAAAAAATCATATACATTTGCACTGTTTTTTAAAATCGTCAGCCAAAGATGCCAGATACAGTCAACCCTGAAAATACGCCCATTGTCGCAAACGGATATGCGGACAAGCCGGTTGTTCTGACCGTTAACAAAGACAAGTTTTACGAAACTGCCCGTCTTTTGCGCTATGGCGAAGGACTGCCGGATGTCGAAAATCAATTGTCGAATGAAAAATATGACTATCTGATAGATGTCGTCGGGATGGACTTCGGCGACAGTTTGGGCGTGATATATTATCTATCGCCTTCTGCGCAGCCTGAAAAAGTGCTGGCTTTGAAGACAGGCACCTCCGACCGCGAACAGCCCGAACTCTTTTCAGTGCACGACCTCTGGGAATCAGCGTCGGTGTATGAACGCGAAGTGTATGACTTCTTTGGCATCCGTTTCATCAACCATCCCGACATGCGGCGCATCTTTCTTCGTGCAGACTGGAAGGGTTTCCCTTTGCGCAAAGATTACAATGCCGACCCTGCGGTGAATCCCGTTCCGCTCGAAAACGAATGGATTGCAGACATGGAACGAGTGCCGTCCGTCAGCATCAAAATGGGCGACCGCGTGGAAACCGTCAGTCAGTTGTTTGAAGAGGACGACTACGTGGT
Source organism: Bacteroidales bacterium (assembly GCA_031287245.1). Classification (GTDB taxonomy): domain Bacteria; phylum Bacteroidota; class Bacteroidia; order Bacteroidales; family UBA4181; genus JAIRLS01. The sequence goes on along the minus strand of JAITTD010000140.1, from coordinate 1,187 downwards.
GAATTTCGGTCCTCAGCATCCTGCAATGCACGGTGTGCTGCATCTTCGCATTGCGTTGAACGGCGAAATCATCAAAAAAATAGACCCTGTGTTCGGATATATCCACCGCGGCATTGAAAAAATGTGCGAAAGCGACACCTACCCGCAGATACTCCACCTTGCCGACAGGCTTGATTACCTGTCGGGGACGATGAACCGCCATGCAGTCTGTCTTTGCTGTGAAAAAGCGCTCGAACTGGAAGTGCCCGAACGTGCACATTACATACGTACCATTTTCGACGAACTCACCCGTATTGCTTCCCACCTGCTGGGCTGGGGCTGTATGTGTATGGACATGGGTTCCATCACCGCCTTTGTTTACGGGATGCGCGACCGCGAAAAAATCATGGATGTCTTTGAGGAAACGGCGGGCGGGCGTCTGATGGCAAATTACAACGTCATCGGCGGTGTGGCGCAGGACATTCACCCAAATTTTCAGCGGCGTGTGAAAGAGATGATTCCCTACATCCGCAAAATGCTGAAAGAGCATCACCTGCTGTTCACCGGCAACCCTATTGCCCGCGGACGCATGAAGGATGTTGGCTACCTGAGCCGCGAACAAGCCATTTCACTGGGCGCTACCGGTCCAAGCGGCAGAGCGTCGGGCTGGCACAACGACATACGCAAAATTGCACCTTATGCCGCATACGGAAAAGTGGATTTTGAAGAGGTGCTGCGAACCGAAGGACAGACTTTCGACCGCTATATCATTCGTTTGGACGAGATTGAACAGTCGCTGCGCATCATTGAGCAATTGATAGACAACATTCCCGAAGGCGCTTATGCTGCCAAAACCAAGGCAATCATCCGTTTGCCGGAAGGCGAGTTTTTTCAGCGTGTAGAAAATGCTCGAGGTCAATTTGGCGTACACATCACCAGCAAAGGCGACAAATCGCCTTACCGCGTGAAATTCCGTTCACCGTCGCTCACATTGGTAGGCGCGTTGAAAGCGATGACAACCGGCGCCAAAGTTGCCGACCTGATTATGATGGGGGCTTCGCTGGATTACGTAATTCCTTGTATTGACCGTTGAAATCATGAAATTAATAACAAGCATTTTGAAAACAACCAAAAAAGCATTAATAATTAATAATTAATAATTAAACATTACTCATTCTATGTTCAGTTTTTCGGATTTAACCCATTGG
>JAITTD010000110.1 GCA_031287245.1 Bacteroidales bacterium | reverse complement strand
GTGCTTCGAGACCACATGCTTCCGTGCTTCGAGATCTTTCCCGCTGTGCGTTGTGATCTTTCCCGCTGTGCGTTGAGATCATGCACATCCGTGCGTTGCGACAAACACATCCGTGCGTTGCGACAAACATTTCCGTGCTTCGAGGCACATGCCCTCCGTGCGTTGAGATACGTTCATCCGTTTGCCCGTTCATCCGTTCATCCGTTCATCCGTTCCAAAACATCGGTTTTTCCAATGTCCACCATCTGAAAGTCCTTTGGTATAAAGCCGTTAATTGGCTCTTTGGCTGCCACAGACAGGTAAAAATCAATCAGAGAAAATTTTGGTTCAAATGCTTGCATCGCTTGGGCTATGCGGGGCGAAATCACCTGAATGCCTGCAAAGGCGTATTTGTTCAGTTGCGCTGTGTCCTGCCATTCGGCGGGTTTTCGTTCTCCTGTCGCCTCATTGATCCATCCTGTCAGGCGGTTTTCCGCATTGAACAAAAGATAGCGGGAGGTGGTGCGCCGGCTCACCACTAATGTTGCCAATGCTTCCGGCTGGTGATTTTCGCACAAACTTTTCAAATCCAAATTGGAAAAAATATCCACATTGTGCACCAAAAAAGGCTGTCCGTCATCAAAAAAATGCGCTGCCTTTTTGATGGCTCCTCCCGTATCTAACAATTGTTCCCGCTCGTCGGAAATCATCACTTCCATCCCGAAATGTTGCTTTTGTTTCAGAAAATCAATGATTTGTTCGGGAAAATGATGCACATTGACGACCACTTGATGAAAACCTGCCGCTTTCAGTTTCAGGAAGATATGTTCCAGCATCGGCTTGCCAGCCACGGGAACCAGCGCTTTGGGAATCGTGTCGGTAAGCGGTTGGAGGCGTGTGCCCAAGCCTGCTGCAAAAATCATGGCTTTCATTCGATTCCGGTTTTTGCGGTAAAAAGCGCTTCTCTGTTGAGTTCGCGATGGACGAGATGCACTTCTGCGCTAAATTTCGCGTGGATATGTTCCGCCATTTTCTGCGCTGAATAGACCGAGCGATGTTGCCCGCCGGTGCAGCCAAAACTCACCATCAAATGCGTAAATCCGCGGTCAATGTAGCGTTGTACGGATGCGTCCACCAAGTTGCAAGCGTTGTTCAACAGTTTCGCGATTTCGCCGTCGTCTTCCAAAAACTGTTTTACCGACTTGTCCAAACCTGTGAAATGGGCGTAACGCTCATATTTACCCGGATTGTTCACCGCGCGGCAATCGAACACAAAACCGCCGCCGTTGCCCGAATCGTCGTTGGGAATCCCTTTTTTGTAGGAGAAACTATAGACTTTTACTACCAATGGTTTGCGGATGTCCAACTCGCGAAATTGTTTGAGTTCGGTCATTTTGCACAACAAATCAACCAGGTACGGATATTCAGGCGATTTTTCCGCAAGGATGCTGCGCAAATTGTCCATGGCAAACGGGATGCTTTGCAGGAAATGCGGCTTTTTCTCGAAATAGCCACGGAAACCGTAAGCGCCCAGCACCTGCATTGTCCTGAAAAGGATAAAATGCTGCAATTGTCGGCGAAAATCGCGCTCGTCAACCGTAGTAAACTGCTGCAACGAGCGGAGATACTCGCTCAACAGTTCTTCCTTCAATTCGTTGTTGTAGCGAGCCTTTGCCTGCCACAGGAAGGAAGCAACGTCATAGTGCGGCGGTCCCTTGCGCCCACCTTGAAAGTCAATAAAATAAGGCTGTTCGTTCTTAATTATCACGTTGCGGCTTTGAAAGTCGCGGTACATAAACGTTTGCTGAGGCGAATGAAGCAGTATGGCAGCAAATTTGACAAATTCGTCTTCCAATTTATCTTCTTGAAAATCCAAACCTGTGGCTTTCAGAAAACAATACTTGAAATAGTTCAAATCCCAGAGGATGGAGCGCTCGTTCAATTCAGCCTGCGGGTAACATGCCGAAAAGTCGAAGTCCTGTGCGCCTTTCACCTGCATTTCGGCTAATTTGCGCATGGTTTGCCGCAGCATTTTTTTTTCACTTTCGTGAAAAACGCCTGTTTTGCGCCCGTTGGCGATATAGTCAAACAATAGCGTGTCGCCCAAATCTTCTTGAAGATAAGACATACAGTCGTCGCTTTGCGCCAGCACCCGAGGCACCGGCAGCCCTTTGGCTAAAAAATGCTTAGCCATACTGATAAACGCTCGATTCTCTTCCTCCGAAGTGCCGTTCACCCCAATCAGGCTCGTGTTGCCGCCCCGCAGTCGGAAATACTGCCTGTTCGATCCCGATGCCGACAGGGCTTCCGTTGTTTCCGGCTTTGCGCCCGTATATTGATAAAAAATCGTTTCTAAACTGTCCATATATTGAATATTTTTCAAGCGGACAAAATTAGTGAAAAATGCCGAAATATGCTGCGGCTTTTTGTGGATTCATCACCTACGACCGTTGTCTTCACTGATGTAAATTTACCGGTTTCTTTTAGGCGACCATCCGTAGTCAACATATTCCCAAGTAAATTCATTGGTTTCGCTGACGTTGACGAGCAGGAAGCCTTCTTCCGTTCCGTGAAACGAACCACTCCACCAGCCGGCACAGACTGCTCCGCCGGTGATGTACTGCACCTGCTGCGAGAAAATTTCTTCATAGACGTGCTGATGTCCCTGCAAAACGAGTTTGAGGTTATGTTCCCGAAAGGCACGCAATACCTCCTTGTAGTTGCAAACCACGTCCCATGGACCAAACTTGCCTTCCACCACCGGATAATAGAGCGAATACAGCGGCACGTGCAGGACAACCACAAGGGGCGTTGCCAGCGGCACATGCACCAGTTCCTGTTGCAGCCATTCCAGTTCTTCGTTGCCAACGGATAGTTCTCCCGCCTCGCTGCGCTGTACCGCGTTGAGGACAAAAAACCGTATGCCCTTTTGCTCAAAGGTGTAGTAAGACGGACCGAGGTGCGACCGGAATACTTCGTCGCCCACGATGCCGCCTGCTTCCGGATGGAAATAACGGTCGTGATTGCCGATTGCCGGGTAGTAGGGTAGCCCTGCCTTGTCCATCGTTTGTTTGAATGCCGTGTACAGGCTGTCCGCCCTTTCGCGCGGCAGCGTTTGCCCCATACCGCTGATGTCCACCAAGTCGCCTCCCAGCAGGATAAACTCCGCCGTGGTGGTGTTTTTTACCCGATCCAGCGCCAGTCGCAGTCCATTGTGACGGTCGCCGTTGTCGGCGCAGTTCAGGTGAATATCCGTCAGGAAAGCAAAAGTAAGTTTCCTGTCTGCATTGATAGCAACCGGTGATGGCGGTGCAATGCGAAACGTTGCCAGATTGCCCTTGTGGTCGCTGGGCCAGAGGACGCCGGGGTCAACAATGTCATCGGTATCATCATCGGGCGTGATTTTTCCGTGATCGACCGACGCTGCCGGACCAACGATATGTATGTCGCCCAGCGTAAAGCCCGGCTGCGGGTAGTAATAGATGAAATCGATCCGTTCGCGTTCGTCAGCCGTCGGCGTATAGAAAAGGGATTCCAGCTTGGCTGCCGGATTGCCCGCAGGCCATGTGAAACCCGGATGCGTCACCGGATTGGGGAAACGTTGGCGGAAAGCATCCATATAACCGGACTGTTGAAGCATGAGCGAGACATCCCAGTTGACGACTGCTCCTCCGTGGTCGCGCAAATCCTTTGTGTCAGCCTGCCAGTCTGTGTGCGCCGGTTCGTTGAAGTCGCCACCCAGTATGACGAGATGTCCTTTCGCCGTTTCCGCCTTCGCATCCAGGAGAAATCCCCTGATTGCTTCGTCGCGCAGGGAGAGGCGGTTTGCCGCAAGGATGCTGTCGGGATTCGTCACACGCCGGTCCATCGGTTTCCACGTCGTACCGCTGTAGCCGCGCGGAAGGTAAGGGGCGTAATTCAGGTGGTCCAAGTGCGCAGAGTAGATCACTACCGTTTGCCCGTTCACCGACAGGCTGGTTTTTATCATCGGGCGATTCTTCTCGCTCGTTGGCAGGAGCACCGACGTCCGGTCTAAAGTATATTTGGACAGAACGCCGGTCTGCGCATTTTTACCATCGCTGTAATACGTCTTTCCGCGCTTGCTCAACCCGTCCAGCAATTTCTGCACCAGCGGCGTTTCACTTCCGGCATCCAGTTCGCAAAGCAGTACCACATCGGGGTCTGTCCGGTCGATCAGGTCAACCATTCCTTCCGGCGCACCGGCTACCCACTCGCCGTGTATCCACGTATTCAGTTGCAGGACTTTCAAGTCCACTCCTTTCTCCTGCGAGCAGGAAACAGTCAACAGGGCAAGCAACAACAGGTGCATCCATTTTTTAATCGTTTTCATTGTCTTTCTATTATTATTATTATTATTAAATTTTACTTATTTGCAAGATGTTTTCATTCATTGCCGCTTTGTTTTCCAGCCTCAGCGGGTATGCACGAGAAGTGGCTCCGGGCGATAAACCATTCCATCTGTTGTTCCGGCGTCATATCGCTGTTGTCGAGAACGATGGCATCTTTGGCTTGTCTGAGCGGATTTTCCTCGCGGTGTTGGTCAATGTAGTCGCGATGAGTGATATTTTCCTTGATTTCCTCCCTGCTTGCTGCCATTCCCTTGCTGACGAGTTCGTCGTAGCGACGCTGAACTCGCACTTCGTCGCGGGCGGTCATGAAAATCTTCATGTCGGCTTTGGGAAACACTACCGTACCGATGTCGCGCCCGTCCATCACAATGGATTTGTTTTTTCCCATCAACTGCTGCAACGACACCAGTTTCATGCGAACTTCCTTGATAGCGCTTATCTCGCTCACCTTCCCCGAAACCTCTATGGTGCGGATGGCGTTTTCAACGTTTTCTCCGTTCAGTAATATCTCATTTTGTCCTGTCGCTGTATTTCTGCGGAAAGAAACTGCAATATCGTCCAACCGGCTCAATAATGACGGAATATCTATCGCATCTTCCGTAATGATGTTATTTTGCAGAGCAAACAAAGTAACAGCGCGATACATGGCGCCTGTATCAATGTAGGCGTAGCCAAAGCGTTCTGCAATGGCTTTTGCGAAAGTGCTTTTTCCACAAGAAGAAAAACCGTCAATAGCGATAATCATACAACTATTTAATTATGAATTATTAATTATTAATTATTAATGAAATACAAACTTACTTATGAATTATGAATGAATTATGACTGAAATACAAACTTACTTATGAATTATGAATTATGAATGAAATACAAACGAATTATGAGGACATTAATAATTAACCATTAATAATTAATCATTATTTCTCCATTGTTTCCCGGCTATTACTGCCGCACCGTAGGCGCCCATCAGTTCGGGGATGTCGGTCATGACGACCGGTTTGTCCGAGAGCAGTTCCAACGCCCGCCTTACGGAAGGGTTGCGGAACGTGCCGCCCTGTACAGACAAGCGGTCGCCGAGGTCGTCCATGTTGGTCACGTTCAGCACTTTTATCAGCGCATTTTTGATGACCGAATAGGACAGTCCGGCTGCAATGTCCTCAATGGTGGCGTTTTCGCGCAGCGCTTGTTTCACTTTCGAGTTCATAAACACCGTGCAGCGCGTGCCCAAGTCGCAAGGCGCTGTAGATTGGCAGGCTTTGGCGGCAAAATCCTGAACGCTCATGCCCACGTTGCGTCCGAAGGTTTCGATGAACGAGCCGCAGCCCGACGAGCAGGATTCGTTCAGTTCGATGCGTTGAATGGCGCCGTCGCGAATGAAAATCGCCTTCATGTCCTGTCCGCCGATATCAAGGATGAATGACACGCCCGGGTCAATGTGGCGAGCGCCTGCATAGTGAGCTATCGTTTCCACTACACCATCGTCCAGCCCGAGAGCCGCCTTGATGAGGTCTTCGCCGTAGCCCGTCACTATGCTGCGCAGGATGGTCAACGGTTTGCCCGATGCCGTCACCTCTTTGGCGAACTGCTGCAAGCCTGCGTGTGCTGTTTCCACCGGCTGCCCCTGATTATTGCGGTAGAAACCGAACAACAGTTCGTTTTTCTCGCCCAGTGCCACAATCTTAGTGGTGGTAGAGCCGGAATCAATGCCCAAGAAACAGCCTGTGCCCGTGTATTCCGACAAGGACGTGCGTTCTACGGCAACCGGCTTATGTTCCACCTGCCAACGCTGCCATTCGTCGTCTGACGCGAAAAGCGGCGCCAATCGGTCGCTGAGAGAAGCGCTTTGCAACGGTTTCTCCTTGATTTTCGCCAGCAGTTGCCGCATCGGGACTGCTGTTTTGTTTGTGCAGGACAACGCCGCCCCAAAAGCGGGAATCACTTCCGAATGTTCAGGATGAATGATGTCGTCTTGCGTGATTTTCAGCACTTTGATAAAAGCCATCGTCAGTTCGGGCAGAAAGGTGAACGGACCGCCGATGAACATCACCTTGGGCAATACGTCGTAGCCGCGAGCCAGCGTGTTGAGGCTCTGCACCGCCACCGCATGGAACACCGACGCTGCGATGTCTTCCTTTGGAATCTTGCGACTGATAAGGTTTTGTACGTCCGTTTTGGCAAAAACGCCGCAACGAGAGGCGATAGGGTATATGTGCTCGTGTTGTGCCGCCAAATGGCTCATCTCTGCCGTTTCGATGTTGAGCAGCGATGCCATTTGGTCGATGAATGCGCCCGTTCCTCCGGCGCAACTGCCGTTCATGCGAATGTCGGGAATCCTTTTTTCGGGAAAGAAAATCATTTTGGAATCCTCTCCGCCAATGTCAATCAGCGTTTTTACCTGCGGATAGAGTTGCTGTACCACCTCTGTGGCTGCAATCAGTTCTTGAATGAACGGGATACCGGTGTTTTCGCAAATGCCCATACCTGCAGAACCAGTCACCGTAAGCGATACCAGTTCATCGCCAATCATGTCCGATGCTTTTTCAAGCAATGCCGTTACCGTTTCGTATATTTGTGTATTGTGGCGCACATAGTCGGTATGCACCAACTCTGCCTGTTCGTTCACTACTACAATCTTGGCGGTAGTGGAACCCGCGTCCAATCCAATCCTGTACTCCATCTCTAATGTTGATATAACACGGGGTTTAACTCGGGATCGTTGTACATTTTCATCTGTTTATACACTTTCATGTACTTTCGTCCGCCTGCAATATCGCCCAACAGCGTGTCTATCGCCGCCGACAAATCCTTTTCCTGTTCGAGAAGGATATTCAACTTTGCGGTACACTGCTGTATATGGTCGGGGGAAGCATTGCTGCGGCTCACTTCTGCCTTCATGTGGTAAATCTTCAGTTCCAGAATGGAAAGCCTGTCAATTGCCCATGCGGGGCTTTCAGTGTTGATTTCTGCCACAGGCTGTACCTTCACGTCCTTGTATTGATCTAAAAAATAGCTGTCAATCAGTTCCACCAAATCCGTGCGGTCTTGGTTGGAACGGTCGATGCGGCGTTTGAGTTGCAGCGCCTCCGCAGGATTGATGTCGGGATTGCGGATAATATCCTCCAAATGCCATTGAACGGTGTCCACCTGATTTTTCAAAAACAGGTAATACTCAATGCTTTTCAGCGGATAGGGATTGGCGATGACGGCATCCACATCGTCTGCCAAATGGTATTGAAGGATGCTTTCTCCAAATATTTGCCTGCACTGTTGTACAAAAGAATTCATATATTTTATTTTCTGCAAAAGTAATACTTTTTCAATTAATACTTTTCAATTATTAATTATTAATGGGGTAAACGGCGAACCTGCGGCTGATGGTCGTTACCGTTTAGTCCATTTCCTTCGTCATTTTTATCTTATCATATATATGTTAACCGTATTAAGGTATATATGCCAGATGTTTACCATATATATGCTGCATCAGTAGGATACATACTTCAAAAATAAATGCTCACTTTGTTTTGTTTAAAAGATAACTGTCAGGGCAGTAAATCTTCCATTGTCTTTACGATTTCGGCACGCAGTTCTTTTGCTCTCCTGTAGAAGCGGTCGCCGCGAAACCAGAATTTGAAGCGGCGGAAGCGGTTGAACTGTCTGCCGATGGCAATTTTGCTGTGGGTGTAGATAATCAAACTGACGGGCAGCGTCACTAAGAAGGCGAGCGCCATCCACCATGTTCCGGTGAGGCACCACGCGGTGATGAAAAGCGCCAGATACCACAACGGGAAGACAAACAGTACGCCGATGACAAAGTGGAACGATGAATGTAGCATCTGGTCTTTGATGTGGCGGGTGACCAGGGTGCTTGTGTAGAATGGCAGGGCATTGAACACAAAACCATAAAGCATGAAAGGCACTGCTAAAATGGCTAACAGGCAGTGTAACAGGAAAGAGCCTACCGACAATTTCTGGCGGAAAATCCAGTCATGCAGGTAAAGTTTGTCCAGCAGTCTGCTGTATTCGCTGGCATATTTCATTAATTTGCCGAATTTATCAGTGTCGTTGGCGCGTAATTGGTCTAAGGCAGCCACTATTTCCCGGTCTGCTTCCAGATAATTCGGGAAATACAGTGTGGATTTCTTCTGCTTCTTCATATATTGCCGGTCATACAGGTTGCGAATCATGTCATATTCCTCATACAGCGATTTGTCCTCAATGTCGAGCATGAGCGCTTTGACCTTTTCGCGGGCACGGTCGGTCAGAATTTTCTGTGCGCGCTTGGGGTGTTCCTTGTAGGTTTCGTACAAATCTTCGAAAGTAAACGGCTCTCCAACATTGATGATCAACTTGTTTTGTACTCCAAAATAGTTGGAATAGTGGTTGGACATGGGCTGAATGTGAATCCGTTGTTTGAAATCAGTGATTTCGGCGGCTTTGAACGCGATTCGTGCAAAGCCTTTCTTGAATGTTCCCAAATGGTGGCAATCCTCGTGTCCTGCTTCCGGGAACAGGCACACCACGCCTTTTTCAACCAATACCTGAGCTGATTGGTTGAAAATAGTTTCGTTGTCGTTCAAGTCGCCTTCGTCTTCACTGTTGACATCAGCCGTGCGGAACGCAGGCATGATACGCAGCCAGCGCAACAGTTTTGCTGCAATTGTTTTTCTGAAAATATCCGCGCGAGCGATAAATATCACGAAACGTCCGTCTTTTTTGAATGCAAACAAGATGCCCAGCGCATCCGTCAAGCCGTTTTGATGGTTACTGATGGCGACAACCGGCTCTCCGCGAGGAATCCGCTCTTTGTGCAACACATGATAACGCTGATAATAAATATACTTGTGTACGAAATGGACGTACTGATATAATTGCCAATACTGATAATTAAATTGATTGATTTTTTCAAAACTAAGCATTACATGTATTATTTGTGGGTACTTCTTACGAAAGAAGCAATGTGCCGTTCTACCTTGCTTCCGTAGATGTCGTTAATTGTAATCATCAGCCCGGTTTCTTCCACGTCGCCGAAAAATGGATTGCGGGCGGTGCCGAAAATCCGCATGGATGGTGACAAATTCATGTAGGAATTAATCATTGGCGGGATATTTTCCCCATAACTCCTCACGTTTCGGAACAGAATCCTGTAATCTTCCGAGTAATTGTCGCCAATAAAGATTTGTTCCATCTTTTTCTCGTCTATTTCAGGCGCCAACAGAAGGTTATCCAATGGATATATCAGCCGTTCGCGGTCGCCAAAGTGTTTGTTGAGAAAATAGAGAATCATATTGCGGGCGTGGACATTGTATGAAGTGTACATTGTGGCTTTTCCAAGGAAATAGCATTTTTCGGGGTTCATGATCACCAATGATCCCAATCCATCCCAGAGGTTGTCCAATGAATACAGTCCTTTTCCCAAGCGATTGGTGGATTGGAAAGCGGGTTGCACGAAAGAACGCCCCAATTCAATGGAATAAGGCAGGTAGTCGCGGATAAATGTATCCGAAAAATGGAATAATTCGGCTGTTGCCAAATTGATTTCGCCGTCAGTGTTCACGTATGAAGCATCGCAAACGTGGAATCTGTATCCGCCAAGGATTTCCTTTTCCTCTGTGTCCCACACTATCAACTGTTTGTAGGGATTTTCGGATGTGTCGTAATGGTCAATGTCCAGTTCTTCGCCTGTGCCGCCACCCGCATAGCGAAACGACAACTCGCGCAACCGTCCGATTTCCCGCATAATGTTGGGTGAATCATGTGCAGTAACAATAAACAAGTCGTTGTTCAGCCAATTGGTTTTCCTGATAAATTTATCAGGCGTCAATTCTTTCAGCAAAAGATGCCTTTCAACCGGTGCTATGATGTCTTTCATGATGAACTTTTAAATACGCTATTTTCAAACGGATAGCGTTCGCATGGAAGCAACGTTATCCATCTAAAAGTCGGGCAAAGGTAAATATTTTTTCAAAATCAGAAAATCTTAAAAATATTTTTTGTACTTTTGTCGCATAATTTATCATCACTGAAATTTAAAAGATAAAAAGATGGCTGTAGTAATCACTGAAAGCAATTTTGAAGAAATGGTTTTGAAATCCGACAAACCTGTGTTGGTTGATTTTTGGGCAGAATGGTGTGGTCCATGCCGCATGATAGCGCCCTTGGTAGAACAATTGGCAACCGAATACGAAGGCAAAGCGGTGGTTGGCAAAGTAGATATTGAAGAAAACGGCGAAATAACAAGCCAATACGGCATCCTTTCCATCCCTACTCTCTTGTATTTTAAAAATGGTGAAATAGTTGACAAACAGGTCGGAAGCACATCCAAAGACGTTTTAGCCGCCAAATTAGATGCGTTGCTGTAAATTTTTCGAGAACACGATTGTTCTTTGGCTTGCAGCAATTTTGGTTTCCTGTGGAGGAAGGGGCGAATACGTGTCGCATCAGGGTTTTACGGAAGGTACAACCTATAAGATAAGCTATTCGCTCGCCGCAGCCGGTGAAAGTTACGAAGAGGATATTTTGCAGTTACTTCAACGGTTTAGCGAATCCCTTTCCACCTATATTCCCACGTCTCTGATTTCACGCATCAACCGGAACGTTCCCGATGTGGAAATTGACGATTATTTCCGCACAGTGTTCATGAAGTCTGCGGAAGTCAACCGCGCATCATCGGGCGCTTTTGATATTACGGTCGCTCCCATTGTCAACCTGTGGGGATTCGGCTTCACATCCGATGCTCCGGATATTAACCCTGCGAAAATAGACAGTTTGCTGCAATTTGTAGGGATGGACAAGGTGCGCATCGTTGGAAACAAGGTAGTGAAGGATTCTCCGGGTGTGATGCTTGATGTAAATGCCATAGCCAAAGGATATTCGGTGGATGTAGTGGCAGATTTCCTGAAAAGCAAGGGATGCAAGAATTATTTGGTAGAAATTGGCGGCGAGATAGTAGCGCGGGGTGTCAATGCATCCGGCAATCCGTGGCGGGTAGGCATTGACCGTCCGGCAGACCACGCCGTACCCGGGCAGGATTTGCAGGCTATCGTGACGCTTGACAACAAAGCGCTGGCTACTTCAGGCAATTACAGACGCTTTTTCGAGAGAGACGGAGTTAAATACTCCCATTCCATTGACGTGAAAACGGGTTACCCAGTGAGTCACAACCTGCTGAGCGTTACCATTGTGGCTGATGATTGCATCACCGCCGACGCCTGGGCTACGGTTTGCATGGTTTCGGGACTTGACAAAACGAGATGGCTGTTAGCCGACCATCCCGAACTGGATGCCCTGCTGATATACAGCGATTCACAAGGCGATTACCAAATTGAGATTACCAAAGGCTTGGAAAGCGCGGTCAGCCAATAATAATTCAAAAAGCGATTTGTACCGATATTCCGTGTTTTTCAATGCGGGCGGCTATTGCACGCAACTCCTGCTCTGGCACTTTGTTCAATGTATCCGCCGGCGTATCTCTGTCAATGGTGTAAATCTGCACCTGACGCGGCTTGATTTCGCAAATAGCCTGTTCCCATGCGTCCAATTCGGCGGCGGTGGTGTTATTGACGGTTTCTCCCCTGTATGTTCCCTGCAGAAACATGGTTTGAATCACGGCTTGTCCGTTAAACGCCTTTAACTGCGCTATCAGTTTATCAACGGGCATACCGGCAGCAGGCAAATTGATTTTTGCTCGGGTGGCATCGAATGTCGAGTCTAATTTGAGAATGGGCATATCCGCTTTTTTCAGCGCTTCCACCACTTCCGAGCGATGCAGCATGGTGGCATTGGACAAAACGGATATTTTTGAAGCGGGAAAAGTGCGGTTTCGCAGCATAACAGTATCGGAAATGATGTCGGCAAAATCAGGATGAATGGTTGGCTCTCCGTTGCCTGCAAAAGTGATGGAATCGGGCTGTGTACCTGCTTTTTGCATTTCGCTGAGTTTTTTTTCCAAAGCCTCGCGTACTTTTTCCCGCGAAGGCAAAGAAAGGGCGGAATTGTGCCCGGTCCAGCCACACTCGCAATAGATGCAGTTGAAATTACAATATTTATTTTCAACGGGCAGCAAATTGACGCCGAGAGAAACGCCCAAACGGCGGCTGTGAATGGGACCGAAAACAATCCGGTTGAATAATGAAGTGGACATGGCTGTTAAAAATGCTTAGGATACGTATGCGATGTAATAAGCCTTTGCAGGCGACTGTTGCCCGAAAGTAGGGCAATCGCAGGGTGCACCTCTTTTGCGGCTCTTTTTCTGCTTCGGGTATTTAGAACTGCTGCCGCACGAAGCCAGCAAGCAAGCCAAAATCAAACCGCCCAGCGCTATTTTACCGATGTTCTTCATATTTGTTATTTGAATAAAGATTCAACAAATTCGCTCTTATTGAAAATTAACAAATCTTCCATTTTTTCGCCCACACCAATGTATTTCACCGGAATTTTAAACTGGTCGGAAATGCCCAACAGTACGCCTCCCTTGGCGGTTCCGTCCAGTTTAGTCATGGCTAAGGCAGTCACTTCGGTGGCTTTGGTGAACTGTTTTGCCTGCTCAAAGGCATTTTGACCGGTGGAACCGTCCAGCACCAAAAGTACCTCATGCGGTGCATCGGGAACTACTTTTTGCAGCACATTTTTGATTTTCGTCAACTCGTTCATCAGATTGATTTTGTTGTGCAGACGCCCTGCTGTGTCAATGATGACCACGTCGGCGTTGCCGGCTTTCGCCGAACTGACAGTATCGTAAGCCACCGATGCCGGGTCTGCGCCCATTTGCTGCTTTACAATGTCTGCGCCCGTGCGTTCCGACCAAACGACCAACTGGTCAACGGCTGCGGCTCTGAACGTGTCTGCGGCGCCCAGCATCACCTTTTTACCTGCATTTTTGAATTGGTGAGCCAGTTTGCCAATGGTAGTGGTCTTTCCAACACCATTGACTCCCACCACCATGATGACATAAGGCTTGGAAGTCACCACCGCTGCGAAATCGCTGATGCTGTCCGTATGATTTTCTTCCAAAAGCGCAGCAATCTCCTCTTTGAGAACGAGATTCAACTCGTCGGTATTCATGATTCTGTCACTCGCGGCTCGTTTTTCTATGCGTTGGATGATTTTCAGCGTGGTTTCCACCCCCACATCCGATGAAATCAACACTTCTTCAAGTTTGTCAAGCACTTCGTCATCCACTTTCGATTTCCCGACTATTGCCCGCGTAAGTTTTTTGAATAAACTTTCTTTTGTCTTTTCAATCCCTTTTTCAAGGTTTTCATTTTTTCCTTTGGAAAACAATCCGAATATTGCCATTGTCTTGATTTTACCGCACAAAATTATATGAAAAATGTGAATTTTCCAAATGCATGCGATAAGGATATAAATGATTTTCGTAACTTTGCAAAGTGTTTTTAATATAAAAACAGGGTTCAATTGAAGGATAATTATCTAATATACTGGGTGTACGCAAGTCGTTTTTTCTGTTCAACGATGCTTTTCATGGTCTTGATTTTTCCTGTCGCGGCACAGGAATCGTCGGAAGTGTTGCGCACCGTTGTTATTGATGCCGGTCATGGCGGCAAAGACCCGGGCGCAGTCGGCTTGCACTCAAAGGAAAAAAACATTGTGCTGTCCATCGCTTTGCAGGTAGGAAATCTCATTCAGCAAAAATATCCTGAGGTAAAAGTGATTTATACCCGCGACAAAGACGTTTTTGTGGATTTGGCAAAACGCGGCGACATCGCCAACAAAGCGCAGGCAAACCTTTTCATATCCATCCATGCCAACGCCAATGCGAAAAAAACAGCCGCCGGCGCTGAAACATACGTGATGGGCAACAGCAAAACGGAAGAAAACATGGCGGTAGCCAAACTTGAAAACTCTGTTATCCTGATAGAAGACGATTACACGGAGCGTTATGCAGGATTTGACAATTCAGCCGAGTCCTACATCTATTTTTCGCTTTTGCAGAATGCCTATCTGCACCAAAGTCTCAGTGTTGCTGCCGAAATGCAGGAACAGTTGACTACAACGGCAAAGCGCATCGATCGCGGCGTGCGGCAGGCTAATTTCGTAGTGTTGTGGAAGACTTCCATGCCAAGTGTGTTGGTGGAAGTGGGATTCATATCCAATGAAGAAGAAGAGAACTACATATCATCCAAAGAAGGGAAATCCGAATTGGCGTCATCCATCTTCAACGCCTTTTGCGCTTACAAGTCGAAGATTGACGAACGCAACGTCACGAAATCCGCTACTATTCCTGAAAAAGAAGGAAAAATACCCGAAAAACCGGAAGAAAAACAGGCGACAGACACTGCAACGCACAAAGTTTCCCCGCATGTAACAGATATTCCTGCGGGAAAAGTGGAATTTTGCGTACAGATAGCCACATCTGCCAGACCGATGGATACCAGTCCCAGCAATTTCAAGAAATACAAAGGAGTGGAATGCATACAATCCTCGCCCAACTTCTATAAATACATAGTAGGGCGCACTGTCAGTTACGACGAGGCGCAGGCTACCTGCAAAAAAGTCCGAAACGATTTCAAAGACGCCTTTGTGATGGGCATTATCAACGGAAAATTAGTGCAGGCAAGCGAGGCTGTGAAGAAAATAAACGGAGGAAAGGAAAAATAAACAAACATATCAATGAAAAATATCGCTAACGTAATCGTCTTTTAATCAGCGTTTATCCGTTCATCCATTTTCTCCCGTATGTAAATAATTTTCCTCCCGTATATAATTTTATTTTCTCCCGTATGTAAATAAATTTTCTCCCGTATATAATTTTATTTTCTCCCGTATGTAATTTTATTTCCTCCCGTATATAATTTTATTTTCTCCCGTATGTAAATTGGCATGGTTCTGTGGGCAGATTATTCAAGGTAATACGGGTGATACATTTCTTTTTCCATTGCACGCGCTTGGAAATCTGAAGATTTTCGTCTAATTTTGTGCCATTGCAAACTGGGGCAATGGAGTGTAATTTCTGTCTTTATCATTACAACTTTTGTCACTGATTGTCAAATTTTTATAGCAGCATATTTTTTATATCGCCACTCATTTTTTAATTTCATGCTGGAACAAATATTTTTTGGCAATTCCCTCAAAGACTGGGGAATTTCATTGATAATCATTGCGTCAGCCTTTGTTATCAACAAGTGTATCGTACTGTTTAACAGGCAGGTTATCAAGAAAATCACAGAACGGAACAACAGTCGATTGGACGATTTGCTGTCCGAATCGCTGGAAAGACCGCTGGTGCTGGGTATCATGCTCGTTGCTATATGGGTGGCGGTGCATCGCCTGAGTATGGATGCAAAGGTGGACAACACGATTGGAAAAGCCTATCAGATACTGACTGTTATCAATATAACATGGTTTATATCCAAGTTTGTCAGCGGGTTGATGGATGAATACGGAAGCCGGAGGCTCGACAGCAGACTGCAGCCTCTCATCAGACGGGGATTCGGCATTGCAATATGGATTGTCGGCATTGTTACGGCATTGAGCAATGTGGGTGTGGAAGTAACCACGCTGCTGGGCGCTTTGGGTGTTGGAGGTATGGCAGTAGCCCTGGCAGCGCAGGATACCATCAAAAATATATTCGGAGGCATCACCATTTATACCGACGGACCGTTCCGTATAGGCGACTACATCAAGTTTGACGGTTTTGAAGGTTATGTGCAGGACATTGGACTTCGCAGCACCCGCATCAAGACGATGGAAAACCGCATTGTGACCGTTCCCAACTTCAAACTGATGGATGCCTCGGTGGTCAATGTCACTGCGGAACCGAGCAGGAAGGGAATCCTGAAATTAGGGCTTACCTACGATACCACATCTCACAAAATGGCGGAAGCGATTGCGATTTTGAAAGCTCTTCCACAATCTATGGAGGAATTGGAAGCCGATACAACGGTTTATTTTTCCGATTTCGGCGATTTTGCTCTGATTGTCACTTTTTGGTACTACATCAAAAAAGGTCGGGATATTTATGAAATCACATCGAAAGTGAACTTGGAAGTGCTGTCCCGCTTCAATGCAGCAGGTTTGAACTTCGCCTTCCCCACGCAAACAGTCTATCTTGAGAAATTAAAAATGATGAATTAATTATGTTGAGTTTCATTCTGATTTTCATTGCCAGCCTGTTTTTTGTCGGCATCATCGGGCGGACGAAAAGCATACTGTCCGGGCGCAAGGGTCCCGGCATCCTGCAACCGGTGTACGATTACCTGCGTCTGTTTGGCAAAGGTTCGGTATATAGCAAACTTACCACGCCCATTTTCCGCGTTGCACCGGTCATCTATTTCTCGTCCATGCTGTTTGCCGCCTTTTTAGTACCGTTTGGCAACAGCAAAGGCTTACTGTCCTTCGAGGGCGACTTTATTGTGTTCACCTGTCTGCTGGCAACAGGCAAATTCTTCACCATTCTGATGGCAATGGACACGGGCAGCAGTTTTGAGGGGATGGGCGCCAGCCGCGAAGCCCTGTTTTCCATGTTAGTAGAGCCTGCGTTCTTCATACTCATCGGCTCGTTTGCCCTTCTTACGGGTTGCACGTCCTTTTACGACATTTATTCGGCGTTTCATTTTTCAGGTCCCGTATCTTATGCGCTGGCAGGCTTGGCGGGATATGTGCTGCTGCTGATTGTCGCCATTGAGAACAGCCGCCTGCCGGTGGACGACCCCAAAACCCACCTCGAACTGACGATGGTGCACGAAGTGATGATTTTAGACAACAGCGGTTTCGACCTTGGACTCATCATGTATGCCGGAAGCCTGAAATTTGCCGTTTACGGAGCGCTCATCGCCAACTTTTTTATGGAACCCTCGTGGGGATATTATGGCGCAGTGCCGATATTTTTCGCCGTTCAACTGCTGTCAGCCATCATCATCGGGTGCATGGAATCGTTCAGCGCACGTTTCCGCATGAACCACAATGCACAGTTCATCTTTACCCTCACGTCAGTTAGCCTGCTGATTTTTTTCGGAGTGCTGCTGATGAATTAAGTAGTCTTCAATAAATAACTATAACAAAAGCCTCGATTATTTGTGAAACCTCTACGAGGTTTTGGAGGATGCCAATATCCTATTTTCTATTGATATGTATGTTCGCTTGTCCGTAGGACATTCATATCAGTAGAAATAAATCTCAATATCACCTCAATTCCAAAGGGGTTTAGCGTATTTCAAAAACGACGGTACTGTATTCCGGCAATTGCGCCGGTTTTTGAATCACCACTTCCCTGTTGTTTTGTGTCCATTTAATTTTCTCCTTGCTGCCTGCCAATGTGATTGATTTCACTTTCCGACCTGTTGCCGTTTGCAGTCCCAGCGAGGAAATATGAATGTCGGCTTCGGGTTTTTCCATACAGAAAGCATAGATTGTTTTGCCTTTGGCAGTAAAACGCAAGTCGCCCTGCCGGTAAGTACGAACATCTTTCACACCGTGAAACTGTCCTTTTTCCTGTTCTCCTGTGGTGGAAGGACCTTCGCCGTACACCTTCCACGGGCGGGTGCCGAAAATAGCATCTCCGTTGTCCAGCATCCAGTCGGCTATCTCTTCCAGAATACGGATTTGCGCATCGTCAATGTCGCCTTCGGGCGTTTGCACTACGTCTAACAGCAGGTTGCCGTTCTTGCTGACAATGTCAACAAGCATCTGAATCACCTGTTTTCCTGTTCTATACTTCATTCCTTCGCGATAAATCCAGTCGCCCAGATTGGAATCTGTTTGCCAGGGGTGTTCGCTGATGCCTTCTGCCACGCCAAGTTCGTAATCGCGCACCCAACGGCTGTTGGATACTTCCTTGCAGGTGTACACAACGCCTTTTGCGCCTTTCTGTTTGGCGTTCTGATTGTAGTAATGAGCAATGAGAGTTCTGCCAACATCTCCAAACGGCAAGGCGCTATCGGAATAGAGCAAATCCGGCTGATAATCATCCACCAATTCACGGATGCGGTCGTACCAGTCGCGTTGCCGCTTCGGGTCGTTGGTGAGCCAGCCGCCATCGCCGGGTTTGGACGGTTCGTGGTATAAATCCCAGTAGGCAGGATTGGCACCATCGTAAGGCACTCCGGCTTTTGCGCCAAGCTGGTCGGCACCGTGGGCAACCTGAAACCAGTTGTAACTTGCGCCAAGGTGCTCGGTGACGCCAAAGAACAAGCCTTCGTTTTTCGCGGCTTTTTGCCAAAGCCCGACAACATCTTTCTTTGGTCCCATGTTGGCGGCGTTCCATTTATGCAGTTTGGAATTCCACAGGAAAAAATTGTCATGATGGGTGGCTATGGTAACAAAATACTTGGCGCCGGCGCGTTTGAAGAGTTTCATCTGCTCTTCGGGGTTCCATTTCTCGGCTTTCCACAAGGGAATGAGGTCTTTGAAACCAAACTCGGAAGGGTGCCCGTAGTGTTCCAGATGATACTTGTATCGCGCGTTAGCCGGGCGATATTCATTCTTCTCGCAATGGAAGGAATCGTGTTCATAAAGCGCTTTGGAATACCAGTCGCCCTGACGGGGAACCGCCATCGGTCCCCATACCGACCAGATGCCGAATTTGGCGTCGCGAAACCATTCGGGACATTTGTACTGTTTCAACGACTCGTCAGTCGGTTTGAATTTCCCTTCGGTCATGGGAAGGTCTTTGTTTTGCGCAACAACGATGGATACGTTCGCCAACAATAAGATGGCTGCGAATTGTATTGTTTTCATTTTATGGTTCTTTTCAAGTTTGGAAAACTTGGCATTTTTTAACAACGGCAAAGTTATCAATTGGATTTTAATCTGCAAAATATTTTCAAACCTTTTT
>JAITTD010000097.1 GCA_031287245.1 Bacteroidales bacterium | reverse complement strand
TATCACAACCGTATCACCATCGAATCACAACCGTATCACCATTGTATCACAACCGTATCACCATCGAATCACAACCGTATCACCATCAAATCACAACCGTATCACCATTGTATCACCGTATCACCATTGTATCACAACCGTATCACCATCAAATCACAACCGTATCACCTATCTATAACAATCTATAACCACCTATAACAATTTATAACAATCTATAACAATCTATAACCACCTATAACAATGTATAACAATTTATAACAATTTATATGCTTTTACAGTTAATTATCGTATTGATTGCCATCGTGACAGGCGCCCGCAAAGGTGGCATCGGATTGGGCATAACGGGCGGATTGGGGCTGGCTGTGCTGACCTTTGGCTTTGGTTTGCAGCCGACAACACCCCCGATTGACGTGATGCTGATGATTGTGGCAGTGATTGCCGCAGCAAGTTGTATGCAGGCAGCAGGCGGTTTAGACCTGATGGTGAAGTGGGCGGAGAAAGTGTTGCGTAAACACCCGCAGCATATCACCTTGCTAAGCCCCGCCATCACGTATCTTTTCACTTTTCTGGCAGGCACGGGGCACGTTGCATATTCGGTGCTGCCGGTGATTGCCGAAGTAGCAACAGAAACGCATATCCGTCCGGAACGCCCGATGAGCATTGCTGTGATCGCTTCGCAACAGGCTATTACTGCCAGCCCGATTTCGGCGGCAACCGTTGCGCTGTTGAGTATGCTGGGAGGTTATTCCATTTCTTTGTTGCAAATTTTGATGATTTCCGTACCTTGTACGATACTCGGTGTGTTAGCAGGGGCTTTGTATGCGATGCACACCGGAAAAGAATTAGACGCAGATCCGGAATACCAAAAGCGTCTTGCAGCAGGCGAATTTACCAATCAACGCTATCGCTCGCAGGAAGTGGGAAATGCGCGGAACGCCTTTTTTGCCATCCTGATTTTTGTAGCAGCAACGGCAGGAATTGTCTTTTTCGGTTCGATGGAAACGTTGCGTCCTTCGTTTGCGGCAGATGGCGGAACGGTTCGGATGCAGATGTCGCATATCATTGAAATACTGATGCTTTCCGCAGCCGCGTTGATTTTGGTGGTTACGAAAACCGACGGCGTCAAGGCGACGCATGGCTCAGTTTTTTCGGCAGGAATGCAGGCTGTGGTGGCGATATTCGGGATTGCATGGATGGGCGACACGTTTATTTCCGGCAATATGGCAACGCTCAAAGGCGGCATTGAGGAATACGTGACACAAATGCCGTGGTTGTTTGGGCTGGCGTTGTTTGTGATGTCCATACTCCTGTTCAGTCAGGCTGCCACCGTGCGGGCGCTCTTGCCGTTGGGATTGGCGCTGAGCATTTCCCCTTGGATGTTGATTGCCTTGTTTCCGGCGGTCAATGGATACTTTTTCATCCCCAATTATCCAACCGTGGTAGCTGCTATCAGTTTCGACCGCACCGGAACCACGCGCATCGGAAAATACATTCTGAATCATTCATTTATGATTCCCGGATTGATTACCACGGGCGTTTCGATCGGTTTGGGATTGCTTGTTATTCAGTTTATTTGAAACAAAACAAGCCCCTCCCCCACCCTTTTTAGGGAGGTTTATCACGGTTTAATTAAAGTAATTGTTCCTTTGTTTTCAAAGGTGACTCCTTTCGCGGTTTTGTACCGAACATAAAAACCGTAAACCCCTTCGTTAGCCGGTTTGCCATTTCGCAATCGTCCGTCCCATCCGTCGGAAGGCGTTTTCGTTTCAAAAACTTTCGCGCCGTTGCGGTCGAAGATGAACATCAAAAATTCCTGCGGGGCATAGGAAAACGATGGGCGGTAAATGTCGTTCATCCCGTCGCCGTTGGGTGTGAACGCATCAGGAATAAAAATGTCGCTTTCCGGTTGCAGGCACACGGTGTTGGAAACGGATTGCCGCGTATAACCTGCAACATTGGCAGGCACAGCCACTATATGATAACAAATATCCCCATTGGTGGGCAAACCCGCCACATCGTCATGATACGCCGTTTCGCCATCGCTCAAAGTTGCAATCCTTCTTTCTTGTTGCGCTATTGTCCTGTAAATCTGATATTCAACACTATCCCAGCCGACAAAAGTATCCCAACTCAGGTCGTTCATCTGCTCATTGTGGGCAATGGCAAGCCACAAAGCAGTCATTGTTTTTGAAACGGTGGTATATCCGGTTCCACAAAAATGTAAAGCCGCTAAACGGTAGTAATATGTTTTGTTTCTTGATTTTACATCAGCAGTGATAATAGCATTTTCTGTAATATTCACGAATGTGTCAATCGATATAAAATCCGTATTTGGATAATTGCTGCCAAGCAGTACATAATCGTGCGTTTGCGAAGCAATATCCAAAGAAAACATAATTTCACTCATGTTATCGTTATAGTGTAATTCGTTGGCAGCAATGAACGCCGGCGGAACAGGCGTCCGCGTATAAACGCTCTTCTGAAAGGAACTCGCCAGCAGACCATCATTGCGCTCTGCTTCAACAAAATACGTAAACGATTGGTTAACGGGCATATTGGAAAAAGTAAAAGAGGTGTCCTGTACCGTTGCCACCAAGGTTGGTGCAGAGGTGGTATGTGCTTCCATCACGCGGTATTGCTTCAAATTCGCATCCCATCCCTTATAAGGGCGCCAGTTAAAGTGCAACTCCGACTTGCATGAATCGAATTGAAGCGCAAGACAGACGTTATAATGCTCCTGCGAACGCAAGCCTGCTGTCCACGGTGAATTGCGAAAGGCTGCCACCGTAAACGGCACCGTCTGATAGCGCGGATTGGGCATTTCGGGCGAGAGATGCAGCGTTTCCGGCTGAAAACGATAACTTCGCACAGCAGAATTGACAAGAGTGTCTATGCCGTAATTGGTAGTATTGCCGTCCTGCGGGTTGAGCCAAAGCACAATAAAACCATCAACCGGAACAGTGGAGTCGAATTTCCATGAAATTGTTACCTCTCCGGTAGATGGATCAACGCTCACAGCCTCAATTTCGGGTGCAGGAATGGTCTGCGCCGAAACCGCCATACAAGTCCACAACATTGTCAACCACATCCAAAATCCACCTTTCATACCACAAAAGTAGTTTTTAAAATTTAAACTGCAAAAAATGGCTAAATCTTTTTTGCGCACATCAAGACCGCAATCTGTCTATAAACTTACAATTTAATTGATTTTTATTGCACACGCTTGGAAATCTGATAATTTTCATCTAATTTTGTAGTCTAAAAGAACCAAAAGATGGAAGCAAAGAAATACACACGGCTGCCTTACGGCAATTCGGATTTCAGGAGTATTATCACTGAAAATTATGCTTATGTGGATAAAACACGGTACATTGAGTTGTTGGAACAGGAGAGCAACAAAAATCAGTTTTTCATCCGCCCGCGTAAATTCGGCAAGAGTTTGTTTTTTATGACGTTGGGGTATTATTATGACCTCAACCGCGCAAACGAATTTGAAACCTTGTTTGGCGACTTGTATATCGGCAAACACCCTACGCCCGAACATAATACGTATGCAGTTATGCAACTCGACTTTTCGGGATTGGATACTTCGAGCGAACAGGGATTTGTAAAATCTTTTTCGAGTAATGTGCAGGATGCGGTTCGTGATTTTTTCCGTATTTATGATTCGGTTTTTCCGGAAGCAGACCTCTACGTTAATCAGATAGATGAAGAACATCCGGGTGTTGCGGCTTTGCAAAAAGTGTTTTACGCTGCCAAGCAAAACAATGTAAAACTCTTTTTTATCATTGACGAGTACGACCACTTTGCCAACGACCTCATTGCCATGGGGAATATGCAGGGGACGGACATTTATAAATCCATGATTGCCGCCAACGGTATCGTGCGTGATTTCTACGAACGATTGAAAAACGCTGCCAAATCGTCCATCGTGAACCGCACATTCATCACAGGCATCTCGCCGGTGATGCTCGACGACCTCACCAGCGGCTACAACATTGCCGCCGTGCTGACAATGGAGCCAAAATACAACGAGATGATGGGCTTCACGCAGGAAGAGGTGGAATGGCTGATGCGCGAAACAGGCGTTGACCCCAAATACATCACTATAAACATGCCTGCCTATTACGATGGCTATCTGTTCAACGCAGACGGGAAGCATTGTGTGTATAATCCGGCTATGATACTCTACTTTTTTGAACAGATATTGAGAAACGACGGGCCGCCCAAAAACATCGTTGACCTGAATATGCAAATAGATTACGGACGCCTGCGGCGGCTGTTCAAAAACGAAAGCAACCGCAACATGCTGCTCAAAATTGTGAAAGAGGGCGGCATTGTTTCCGAACTGTTGCAAAAATTTCCCATTGACATGCTGGAAGACGACAGTCAATTTGTTTCCCTGCTGTTCTACATGGGTCTGCTGACCATCAAAGGCTCTTATCTGAACAAAATGCGGCTGGAGATACCGAATTATTCCGT
>JAITTD010000093.1 GCA_031287245.1 Bacteroidales bacterium | reverse complement strand
GACAAAACAGGCAACGACTGCGAACTTGGAATGACCGCATACACAGATAAAGCCTGTGATATTGAAGGGGAAACGACTTATTTGCCAACAAAAGCGAGTGCCTATTTGAAAAAAGACGGTAAGAAATTAGCATCCATAGATGTTACGGCGGATTATACCAATTATGGTATTCCCAAAACAGCCACTGCTGATATTTATGCTCAACCGGTGAAGATACAAGCCACTCTGACACAAGAATCTGCATCCAAATTCAGTGCGCAGTTAACGATAACTGACGAAACCCAATCGGACAACAATCTGTCTGTTTCTGCTGAGGCTACTCTATCCAACGCGATCAACAATTATACGGATTTTGATGATTGCGAATTTAACAACCTCAAATTTACGGTTGATCAAGCTTCGTTAAGCATTCAAGGATCGGTTGATTTAAAGACACTCAACAAAATAGAAGATCCCAGTGCAATTGATATCAACCTCTGTCTTGATGCAGCTGTGTTTTATAATGGCGCAAAAACAGGTACATTAACCGTAGTGGATCTTGGAGAGGATCGATATTTGTACATTGTTTACAAAGATGGCACAAAGGAAAATACAAACGTCTATTACGACAGTTTTATTACCAATGTGGAAAATATGTTTAAAAAATAGCCATTTTGAAAACATTTAGATGTATTGTAACCGCGGCACTGATATATCACAGTACCGCGGTTATGGCACAAAGCAACGCGAAAATGCAAACAACCACCTGCAAGAATGAAATTGGAGTTGATGTTGCGAACATTCTCACTTTTTTGTCCAAAAAGAATGAATCTTATCTTATCAATTACAAAAGGCATTTTTCAGAAAAACATACTCTAAGAACCGGATTGAATTTAGACTGGAGTACTTCGCAAGACGGGCACAAAACCATTGGCGTCAAATCGGGCTACGAAAGAGGTTTCCCGATAGTGTCCGACCATTGGAAGTTGCATTATGGTTTGGATGCTTCATTCCTTTATCAGACCAACAATTTTCAATCGAACAAAAAATTGCGCTACGGGTTAAGTCCAATCATCGGATTTAGTTATTTCCCTGTCAGACGGTTTTCGATTTCAACGGAAATGGGAATCAACTTCTTCTATACGGATTACAGAAAGCCAGCCAGTTTTGATCCGGAAGACAGCAAAAATGTTTGGGATATCAATATCGGTTCAGTAGGAATGTTGGTTGTCAGTTATCATTTTTAAATGATATTATCCTGTAAATGACACATTTGCCATTCATCAAATGGGATTTCGGTCCCGAAATATTCCACCTCGGCTTTTTTTCATTGCGCTGGTATGGATTGTTTTTTGCTATTGCCTTTGTTGCAGGCTATTATATCATCAAAAAGATGTTCGTAGCCGACCGGATCCCGATGAAAGAATTGGATCGTTTAATATGGTATATGGTGGTCGGTACATTTTTTGGCGCACGATTGGGGCATTGCCTTTTCTATGAGCCTGACTATTTTCTGAGCCGTCCATTGGAGATTCTTCTTCCTTTTGTCCCCGATGCGCAGGGCGTATATCAATTTGTTGGTTATCAGGGATTGGCGAGTCATGGAGCTGCCTGTGGTATTCTGCTTGCGCTGTTTGCCTATTCGCGTGTCCACCGGCGACATTATCTGTGGATTCTCGACCGGATAGTGATAGTGGTGGCGCTTTCCGGATTTTTGATTCGCATCGGCAATCTGATGAATTCAGAGATATATGGCGTTGAAACGACCCTCCCTTGGGGATTTATCTTTGTGAATATGAACGAAAGCGTGCCACGACACCCGACACAAATTTACGAAGCGCTGTCGTACCTGATTATCTTTGGATTGTTGTGGCGGCTGTATTTTAAAAAGCAAACTGCTGAAGGTGTTATTTCCGGTATTTTTCTGGTATTGCTCTTTTCTGTCCGTTTTTTGATTGAATTTATTAAAAACGATCAGGTGGGTTTTGAACAGGATATGCGGCTCAACATGGGACAATTGTTGAGTATTCCCTTTATTTTGGCAGGGTCTTTTTTATGCCTGAGGGCAAAAACCAACAAAATCAGTTGATTTCGGGATAAAAGGTTGCGAACAAATCGTTGACTGCGTTGATGCCTGTACCGACCGTTTTTTGTCCGTCTTCCATCAGCAGTTTGAAATCAATTTCCTGCAAGGCTTGCGTTTCGGTAAGCGCGCCGTTTTCCAATTTAATGGTGCGGAAGGGGTACTTTTTCAGCAAATTGTAGTTGTGGGTGATCATCACCACCGTCTGTCCAGCGTTTTTGATGTCAATCAGCAAATCCATGATTTCCGAAGAGGTCTCGGGATCGAGGTTTCCGGTGGGTTCATCGGCGAGAATCAGTGCAGGGTTGTTGAGCAAAGCCCGTGCAATGACTACTCGCTGCTGTTCGCCGCCCGACAGTTGGTGCGGCATCTTGTAACCCTTGTCTTCAAGCCCTACTTTTTGCAGCACCTCTTTGATGCGCTTGTCGGGAGCGGCTTTCTTTTTCCAGCCTGTTGCTTGAAGCACAAACATCAGGTTGTCGTAAACACTGCGGTCTGAAAGCAACTGAAAATCCTGAAAAACAACGCCCATTTTTCGCCGCAGAAAAGGGATTTGCTTTTTTTTGAGTTTATGCAGGGAATAGTCCCCAACTACCGCTTCTCCTTTCTTCAGAGGCAATTCGGCATTGATGGTTTTGATAAGGCTGGTTTTGCCGCTGCCCACCTTACCGATGAAATACACAAATTCTCCACAGTCAATGGAAAAACTGATATCTTTCAGCACCAAATGATTGCCGTGAAAGATGCTTGCGCCTTTAAAAGAAACGATAGGAGATGCTGCCATTATTACAAATTGATGCAGCAAAATTAACAATTATTTTGTACATTTGCATGATGGCTCAAAAAAAATGGCTAAATCATTATTTTAGATTGTGATACGTTTGTGATTCGTTGTGATTCGTTGTGATACATTGTGATTCGGTTGTGATACATACGTAATTTTTAATTCGTAATTCGTAATTGACAAGCATCCCGTTAGGGATGCAATAAATGCGCCCCCGCGCAACAGCGCCGTCTTCATCGCTGTCGATAAAAAATTTTCAACGAAACAGATTTCATATCTAAAAATAGTGTTATGTTAATCACTACATGTCGGATATAATCGTTTTAATTTTATGCGAGCATCCTTAGCGGTGAATTGCCAGTTGATTTTCGCATTTTTATTATTTCTGTGTATTTGCCACGCC
>JAITTD010000218.1 GCA_031287245.1 Bacteroidales bacterium | reverse complement strand
CCCCTCTTGATCATACCGGATACTGGCTTGCTCTGTATGGATGGCTATATTGCTTTCGTCCGCAAGTACCAACTGCACTTCCTGCCCCGTTACGGTATCTTGGGATTGCATAGCTGCATATTTCATGATCGGGTCGCTGACGCTCTCCGTTTTTTTCTGTTCGTTTTGAAACAGCCACAACATACCCATCAAAAGCACAATCGACGCTGCTGCATAATAAATGAAGTATCGTTTGGGGGTTGGGTTGGTGTCTTTTTGGATACGACTCCATAACTGCTCTTTGTTCTCAGGCAACAACTCTTTTTCCTCAAATCGAATGGATTTCACTATCAATACTGCTGCATCCATCTCCTCAGACAGGGATGGATGCGCATTTTTGAACGCTTGCCAGTAAGCGTCCAATGGAGTGTTCGGACAACGAACCCATTCGATAAAGAATGTGTCCAATGCAAAATCTTCACAACGAAACTTCAAATATTTATCTTCCATATCCATAAAAGCAAAAAACGATTCATTTGTAACCTCTAAATCAAAAAAAAGAAATAAATTATACGTTCATTTGTTTTTTTATTTATTTTTGCCGGTCCAAATGAAGTACATGACAACGACGACGAATACGGATATCGAATTATGGGAACATTTCCGACAGGGAGATGAATCTGCTTTTGCGTTGATTTATCAGTCATACGTGCAGATTTTGTTCAACTATGGATCAAAACTTTCGTCCGATGTACATTTTGTGATGGACTGTATTCACGACCTTTTTGTTGATTTATCCAACAGCCGCAATACCATAGGAGACACTGCCAACATCCGTTTCTATCTCATCAAATCACTCAAAAACAAAATGCTTCGCCAACTGAAAATAAAGCAAAAGACCATACACAGTGATGATTATTTTTCGGCAGATGCCGCTTGGGATACAGGCTACGAAGAGGACGAATCGCTGAAAGAACAAAAGAAACTGCTTCGCAATGCGCTCAACCAACTGCCTGCACGACAAAAAGAATGTGTCTATCTCCGTTATATCATTGAGTTGAGCAATGAAGAAATATCTGTGGTGATGAACATTAACTATCAAGCGGTGCGTAACACTTTATCCAAGGCATTGGGCAATCTCAGAAAAGAGTTAGGAAAAACAACGAAGGAAGTGATTGCTTTTCTGGCGCTTTTCACGCCCAACGGAAAAAAAGAACACAACTTATCACCATCGAATCACAACTATTTATAACCCGTCTTTCCAAAACTCGTAATAGTTAAACCATTGTTCAGGATATTTCCTGACGATGGTTTCGAGTTCGTTGGCGAAGGCTTGGGCGTAGTGGGTTGCGCGTTCGGTTTTGTTGCCTGTGGTGGGGGCGAACAGGGGTTTGATATAGACATGGTAGTGTGAAATGCCTTCTTTCATCACAAAAACCGTCAGTACAGGCACGTCAAACTGTAGTGCCAGCATGAAAGCGCCGAGCGGGAAATTCGCTTTCCCTTCCAGAAAACTGCATTGCGCGGTTTTGCCGTTGCTCGTGTTGCGGTCGCACAGGATGCTGATTACTTCGCCTTTCGACAGGGCATCGTTGATGACGAAAATGTGCGAGAAATCCTGTTTTACCGGAATCATCGAAACATTCCTTTTGCGAAAACTTTTGTTTCTGTTCTTCATCACTTCCTTCGTTTCTCCACCATACACAAGGGTGTGGATGCGTTTGTGGTCGTGTTTTTCCATGTAGCCGCTCAACTCAAAATTTCCGATGTGTGCACTGGCAATAATGAAGCCTTTTTCACCATGAATCAAATCCATCATCCGTTTGTGACCGGTAAATTCAAAGGTAAACAGTTTGTCTTTGCCTGTATATACGGCAAAACGGTCTAACATGCATTGTCCGAACCTGAAATGATTGCGATAGCTGTTGCAAAATGCCCGTAAAGGCGTGTTGTGAAAGCGCTTTCTGAAATAACGATATATCGGCAGGTAACCTTTTAGCCTGAAAAGCATATAAAACGGGACCACCAGCGCTACAATCGCATAAAGCGCCTTTATATGAATGATGCGAAACAGCAGCAGCAGTCCTTTCTGTCCTAATGTGTTGCCGCCGGTGGTGCCCTTCCACGGTCTATTCTTTGCAGTTATCATTTGAAAGGGAGAGCAATCATTGAACGCCCGTTTTGCGCTCAATGTAATCGTAAAACGCTTTTAATGTGGGCACGTTGGTGATTTCTTCCGGACTGATTTTGATGCCGAATTTGTGTTCCACAATGACCACAATGTCCACAAAATCCAAACTGTCAATGCCCAAATCATTTTTTAAGTTGGCATCGTCCTGCAACTTTTCGCGGTCAATTTCTAATTCGTCAATTAAAAAATCATTGATGATGGTGATGATATCTTCTCTTTTCATAGTGTTACGGGTTGTATTTTTTGATGATTAAAGCGCTGTTGGTACCGCCAAAGCCGAAAGAATTGGACAGAAAAATGTCAATATTTTTCTTCGTGGTTGTCTTGATGATATTGAGTTTGGCAGAATATTCGTCCGGTTGTTCAAAATTGATGTTGGGTGCGATGAACGAGTTTTGCAACATGATGATGGAATAGATGATTTCGCTGGCGCCGGCCATCCAACATTCGTGTCCGGTCATGGATTTGGTAGAACTGACGGGCGTTTTATATGCACCGAACAGTTTGTTGAGCGCTATGGCTTCAAACATATCGCCCTGCAGTGTGGAAGTGGCGTGTGCGTTGATATAGTCGATGTCTTTGGCATCAATCCCTGCATCGTGGATGGCGCGGGCCATGGCTGTTTCGCTGCCCGTATCGCTGGGTTGCGAAAGTTTGGCGCCGTTGGACGAAAATCCGTAGCCAACCACTTCTGCCAATATCGTGGCTCCGCGTTTGACGGCGTGTTCATAGTCCTCTAAAAGAAGGCTGGCAGCGCCTCCGCTGGGTATCAGTCCATCGCGTGAAGCGTCGAAGGGGCGCGAGGCTTTGGTGGGTTCGTCCATACGGACGGAAAAGGTACTGATGGCATCGAAACTACTCATTGACAAGAGATTGGTTTCCTGCGCACCGCCGCACAATACCAAATCCTGCAATCCGTCTCGAATGAATATATAGCCCAGTCCGATAGCGTGCGAACTGCTGGCACAGGCTGCGCTGATGGTCATGTTGATGCCTTTCAGTTTAAAGATGGTTGCCAGATTCATGGTCACCGTTGAGTTCATCGAACGGAACACCGCTTCGGATCCCAGCAGCATGGTGTCTTTCTTCTCCAAAACGGTGGTATGGGCTTCTATCACAGCCTTTGCCGACGAATCATTCCCGAAGAGGACACCCATTTCGTTGTTTTCGAGATAGTCCTTGTCTATCTGCGCGTTTTTCAATGCTTCCAATGTTGCCATATAGGCATATTCGCCCTGCTCAGACAAACTGATGCGCAAACGCCTGTCCAATAAGCCTTTTAATACGGGACGTTCCACGATTCCCGTTAAGGTAGAGCGATAGCCGTAAGTTTTGCGTTCCGGCTCCACTCCTATGCCGGAACGACCTTCATAAAGCGATTGTTTCACTTCATTCAGGTTCTTTCCGATACTTGAATAAATGCCTGTACCTGTAATGACTACACGTCGTTTCATTGATTTTTAGCGTTTATTGTAAGTCGATATTGGCGTTTTTAAGATATTGTTCAACAGCGGCTATTTCTTTGTATTTTGGCGTGTCTTCCACAAATACCGGTACAATCGCCCTTATGTCGTTGTATATTTTGCGCGTTGTTGGCGATAAGGAATCTTTCAGTTGAAGACAATCCACTGCCTGCACCAGTGCCATCCAGTGAATCGCTGTCACCTGAAACCCGTTTTCTACCACGTGTTTGCAAAGCAAAGCGGCATTGGTGCCCATACTCACAATGTCCTGATTGTCGTTGTTGTTCGGGATGCTGTGTACGTACATGGGGTTGGACAGGGTTTGGCTTTCCGCCGTAGTGGAGGTAGCGGTGAATTGCGAAGCTTGCAGCCCGTAGTTGAGACCCAACACGCCCAAATTGACAAATGGCGGAAGAATTTCATTCACCTTGTCGTGAAAAATGTAATTCATCTGCCTTTCAAGCAGCATGGTGAGTTTGGTGACCGCTATTTTCAGTTTATCCATCTCAAAGGATACGTAATCACCGTGGAAATTGCCACCATGATAGACGGTTGCCGTTTCCGGATCCACGATTGGATTGTCGTCCACCGAATTGAGTTCGTCGATAAGCACTTTTTCCGCATTGTACAACTCGTCCAATATCGGACCGAGCACCTGTGGCACGCATCTCAGCGAGTAATACGGCTGAACCTTGTGTTGCAGTATCTGTTCGGTATGTTTGCGGTACAGCATGGTGTCCCGTTTCAGGAAACATTGACTACCTTTGGCGATTGTCCGCATCCATGCGGCAATTTCCCGCTGCCCCTTGTGGAATTTCAGTTCATTGATGGTTTCCGACATGAAATCATCGTAGGAAGCCGCTATTTCATTCATCAGCACCGATGCGGCAACTGCCCATTTCAGCAGCGTTTGGGCATAAATCAGATTGACCAACCCGATGCCGGTCATCACTGCTGTGCCGTTGGTGATAGCCAAACCCTCGCGCAGGTGCATCTGCAAGGGTTGTATGTTGCAGGCTTTGAGCACTTCTGCCGATGTTCGTATCTCGCCATTGTAGCGAACTTCTCCTTCGCCAATGAGTGCAAGCGCTATGTGCGACAGTTGCACTAAATCGCCGCTGGCGCCTACGCTTCCGTGTTCCGGAATCACAGGATAGATGTCATTGTTGATGAATTGTTGCAATATCTCTGCTACCTGAATGTGTACGCCCGATTTTCCGCGCAGAAAGGTCTGCAAGCGTGCCACCATTGCCGCTTTCACATAAAGATCAGGCAGAGGAGCGCCCGCTCCTGTGGAGTGGCTGCGGATGATATTGTACTGTAACTGGTGGAGTTGATTGTCGTCAACACGATATTGCGCCATCGGACCGAAACCGGTATTGATGCCATAGATCACTTTGTCTATTGCAAATTTCTGGAGAAAGTCGAAACAGTGGTTGACCCGCTGTTCTTCCTCCGGAGTGATAGTAACAGGTTGGTGATTGAATACGATGTCTTTAAAACGCTCTATCTGTAACATTCTGAAATTTATAAATACTAAAAAACGCGCAAAATTACATAATATTTTCAGATTTCCAAGCGCATACAAGGGAAATTTTTTGTGATTCAATTGTCATTGTGATTCATTGTGATTCATTGTGATACGGTGGTGATTCATTGTCCGTTGTAGAGACGGTGCGCGCACCGTCTCTACTATTGATATGTATCCGCTTGTCCGTAGGACATCAATAGAAATAAATCTCAATATCACCTCAATTCCCCGTTAGGGGATACACAAATTGATTCATTTATTGACGACTCTCGAAGCATGCTTCGATGCACTCTCGAAGCATGTTTCGATGCACTCTCGAAGCATGCTTCGATGCTCCCTCGAAGCATGCTGTAATGTTATAATTTATAATTCTTAATTATGTATGAATAGCCTCTCCGTAAGCCGCTGCTGCTGCTTCCATGATGGCTTCGGACATGGTCGGATGCGGATGAACGGATCGAATCAGTTCGTGTCCTGTCACTTCCAAATTGCGGGCAACGACTAATTCGCCGAGCATTTCCGTCACGTTTTCGCCAATCAGGTGGGCGCCCAACAATTCGCCATACGCCTCGTCGAAAATCAACTTGGCGAAACCGTCTTTTGCACCTGCCGAAGCCGCTTTGCCGGATGCGGTAAAAGGGAATTTTCCGACTTTGATTTTGTATCCCGCTTCAATAGCCGCTTTTTCGGTCATCCCTACGGAGGCTATTTCGGGGGTGGTGTAGGTGCAGCCGGGTATATTCCTGTAATTGAGCGGTTCAGGATTCAGCCCTGCAATATGTTCCACGCAGGCTATGGCTTCTGCCGATGCCACGTGTGCCAATGCCGGCGTGGCGATGATGTCGCCGATGGCAAAAATGCCTGTCGCGCTGGTCTGATAGTGATCGTCCACTTTCACACGTCCCTTTTCGGTGGTGATATGGAGCGCTTCCAGTCCGATGTTTTCGATGTTGGGAGCAATGCCCACAGCCGACAATACTGTGTCTGCCTGCAATACTTCCTCTCCTTTTGCCGTTTTCACAGTCACTTTACAACTATCGCCTGAGGTATCCACTGCCGTCACTGTTGACGAGGTGAGCACTTTCATGCCTGCCTTTTTAAACGAGCGTTGCAATTGTGCAGCCACGTCTTCGTCCTCCAGCGGGACAATCTGCGGCATAAATTCCACCAAAGTCACCTGCGTGCCGATGGATTGATAAAAAAACGCCAGTTCGCTGCCGATAGCGCCCGAACCAACTACCAGCAAACTTTGCGGCTGTTGGGGCAACGCCAGCGCCTGCCGGTACCCGATGATTTTCACTCCGTCCTGCGGCAAATTGGGCAATTCCCGTGAGCGTGCACCCGTAGCCAGTAGGATGTTCTTTGCGGTGAGCGTTGTGGTTTTGCCCTCGGCATCCGTCACGTTCACTGCACCGTTTCCGGCAAGCACACCGTTTCCGGATATGACGTCCACCTTGTTTTTCTTCATCAGAAACTGAATGCCCTTGCTCATCCCATCGGCAACACCGCGACTGCGGGCAACGATAGCCGCATAATCCGGTTTCGCCGTGCCTTCCAGCGCCACGCCATAGTCGGCAGCATGGGTGAAATAACGATATACCTGTGCGCTTTTCAGCAGCGATTTGGTAGGAATACAGCCCCAATTGAGGCAAATACCTCCCAGATGCTCCCGTTCTACAACGGCAGTCTTCAACCCAAGTTGCGAAGCCCTGATGGATGCTACATATCCTCCCGGACCGCTACCTATTACTATTAAATCATAATTCATTTGTCATTGATAATTTATGGGGCGCAAAAATAAGAAAAATTCCGGTTTTTGCGTTGAATTTCTTTATGGTGATTTTCGTTTCAATGTGAAAATGGTGATTTCTGGCGGCATACCTATTCTTCCGGGGAACCCGATGACGCCAACGCCGTTGTTTACATAAAGGTACCGGTTGTTGTCCCCGTACAATCCTGCCCAGTAGGGATACATGATCTGCGCCGGGCTGAATTTGAACTTCCCTAATTGGATGCCCATTTGTGTGCCGTGCGTGTGCCCCGAAAGGGTCAGTTGAATATCGCTTTTCCCCTGAATGTGCTTTTGCCAGAAAGTAGGGTCGTGGGAAAGCAGTATTTTGAAGGGAATATCGCTGACGGAAGCGGTTGCAGCCGCAATATCGGCACGTCTGGGGTATTTTTTTCGCTTGCGAGTGCCCCAGTTTTCCACGCCCACGATGGCTATCCGGTTCACCGAGTCTTTTTCAATCACCACAGCGCTGTTTTTTAGCAGTTCAAAGCCCGTCAGCGCTATGTTGTGTTCCAAAGCCCGCTGGTGGACGATGCTGTCGGCGGCGGTTTTCCACTTGGAGTAAGCGCCGTAATCATGATTGCCCAGTATCGCCAGTTTCCCGCAAGGCGCTTCCAGTTTTGCCAGATACGGGACAACGGGCAGCAATTCGTCGGCAACAAAATTGACGAAATCGCCTGTGCATACAATCAAATCCGCCTGTGCCGCGGCGATGGAATCTGCCAAATGTGCAAAATGGCTGTAATTGCCAAAAAAACTGCCGGTGTGCAGGTCGGATATTTGTAAAATGCGAAAGCCGTCAAATTGTTCGGGTAAATCACTGAAGACTATCTCAATGCGGTTGACGCGAAAAATATGACGTCCGTAAACTATTCCCCACACCATTAAAAAAAACATCAATATGCCAAAAATGATGCCGACTTTTGCACACCGGTGAGGCAATTTGTCGGAATGTACGTGCCGCATACTCTGTTTTTTCAGGTATTTTCGCGAAAAAAAGAGATCGGGCAAGAGCATGACGAGAAAAACCATTTTGGGACCGTAAAGCATCAGCACGGCAGCGAAAAAGTAGTAATATACTGCCACAAGGCGATAATCGTGGACTTTTTGTTGAAAAATAGCGCCACCGCCGACCACTGCAAGCATGAAAACCGTCTGCACAACGAAGGCACGATGTATCCCCTGTTGATGTCGCCTGAAAAACAGAGGGAACG
Source organism: Bacteroidales bacterium (assembly GCA_031287245.1). Classification (GTDB taxonomy): domain Bacteria; phylum Bacteroidota; class Bacteroidia; order Bacteroidales; family UBA4181; genus JAIRLS01. Next base: position 1,737 of record JAITTD010000218.1, on the reverse strand, counting down.
CAAAACGGACGCCTTTGAAGGCAAGCCAATCCAAAGCCAGAAAAACGATAATGAGTGCTAATGTCCTTAAAAACTCCATATATCCGTCAGAATTTGTAAAATATTGAACGATGCAAAAATAGGCAAAAAAATGCTTGAAAATAAAAAAATATTGCAAGAATATTGTGCAGATTGAAAAAACGATGTATTTTTGCAGCCTCAAATGGTGGATGTAGCTCAGTTGGTTAGAGTGGCGGATTGTGGTTCCGTAGGTCGTGGGTTCAAGTCCCATCTTCCACCCTCAGCACCGGTTTAGCCGGTGTTTTTTTATGCGTCTTTTTTGGCTTTGCGGCTACTTATTTCATCGCGAATTTTGGAGGCTCGCTCGTAATCTTCGTTGTTGATGGCTTCTTGCAGCGACACTTCCAATTCGGCTGTGTTCAGGGCAGAATGGTCATCTCCCCTGCGACGCGAAGGATGTTGCGGCTCGGTGGTGAAAACAATGCCTGAGCGGTTGATGATGTCTTCGGTAGTGTATATAGGGCATTGAAAGCGCAATGCCAAGGCAATGGCATCGGAAGCGCGGGCATCAAATTCCACCTTGCTGATACCATTGTTGCACACCAATTTCGTATAGAAAATGCCTTCTTCCAAATGAAAAATATTGACTTCTTCCAATATAATATTGTATTCGGTGGCAAATGCAAACAACAAGTCGTGCGTTAACGGACGGGGCGGTTTTAACCCCTCCAGTTCTATGGCAATGGCTTGCGCCTCGTAGTCACCTATGATGATAGGAATACGCCGATTGCCGTTTGCCTCGCCCAAAATTAATGCGTATGCACCCGATTGCGTCTGGCTGTAAGAAATACCCAATACATTGAGAAATACTCTGTTCATCTGTTTATCATGCCTGTTTGAAGTTACAAATTTACGTTTTTTTTAATTAACAAAAAAATAATCAAAGCAAGTTGGCAGACTTTTTTATCTTTGCAAAAAAAATAATTGATACAAAACACTTATCCGGAAGTCAAAAATTCATCAAAAAAAGTAGTCAGTATGAAAAAAGTTAGTACTTTTTTAGCAATGGCACTCGCAGTATGCGTAGTAGCCACAATGTCCTGCAAAAAGGACAAATATAAGGACGAGGCGCCCTCGTTAAGTATCAACCCTTCGCAGACGGAAGTGAAGTTCAAAGCGGACGGCACGGCTGACGGCAATGCCACGTTCGTAGTGACCACCAATCAAGCCGCGTGGAAAGCAGAAAGCAACCAAGCGTGGTTGACCGTAAGCAAAACCGCCGCGGGCTTTACGCTCGTGGCAGCGGCAAACACTGCCACCACCGCGCCCGCAGCGGCAACCGTTACTGTAACGGCAGGCGCTGCAACGCCCGTCACGCTATCCGTAACGCAGGCAGCCGCTGCCCCCGCGCTGAGCCTCGACCATTCGGATGCCATCGCTTTTGCAGCCGATGGCACGGCGACGGACAACGCTGTGTTTGTGGTAACAAGCAACACCGCGTGGGATGCCGTTTCCAGCCAAGTGTGGTTGACGGTGAACAAAACCGCCACAGGCTTTACGCTCGTAGCAGCGGTAGCAAAAACCGACCCTGCACCTGCAACTGTTACCGTGAGCGCAAGTGGAGTTGAAAATGTTGTGATTCACGTTACGCAGGAAGGGTATGGCGTGCTGATTAACGGCGTTATTTGGGCGAAATACAATGTGGATGCCCCCAAGACCTTTGCCGCCACGCCCGAA
>JAITTD010000134.1 GCA_031287245.1 Bacteroidales bacterium | reverse complement strand
TGTCATCACGACCGGTCCGCCGCACTCTACTCACCTCACCGGATTGAAATTGAAGAAAAAATACGGTATCCGCTGGATTGCCGACTTCCGCGACCCGTGGACAAACATTCAATACAAATCGTTTCTGTATCAAACCGTATGGGCGCAGAAAAAAGAGGTGAACTGTGAACGCAAAGTATTGAAACTTTGCGATGTGCTGTTGTTAGCGGTAGATGAACGCAGCCGGTTGCAAAAAATTCATCCGGACGTAAATCCGCAACAAATGAGATTCATGCCCAATGGCTACGACGAGTCGGATTTTGAAGGCAAAATGCCTAAAAAACCCGACCGGTTGGTAGTGACCTACACCGGCACCATCGCCGTGAACTACCCGGTGGACGGACTGTTGCAGGCGCTGACGCAGATTGCCGGACAAATTCCTTTCACCCTGCGCTTTGTAGGCAAGGTGGACGAAAAAAACCAGACCGCATGTCGGCAGCAATTGGGTGACTGTGTAGAGTTTGTCCCATTTGTGCCCCACAGCGAGTCCATTGACTACCTGATGTCATCGTCTGTGCTGCTACTCGTCAATGCGCGGGTGGAAGGGGTCCAGTTTCTGATGCATGGTAAAATATTCGAGTATCTCGCCTCCGGTAATCCCATTCTCCTGCTGGGCGCTCCCGAAGGGAAATCGGCGCAAATGCTCCGCGAAGCAGGCGCCGGACAAGCCTTTGCCTACGACGATGTGGAGGGCATCAAAAATTTTCTACTCGGGCAATATCCTGCTGCCGCGTCACATGCTAACACGGAATACATTCGGCAGTTCAGCCGCAAAGAATTAACCAAACAATTGGTGAAATTGCTTGAAGGTTAAATGTTTGTAAAACATACTGAATGTTTAGTATGTTTATGAAACATTTATTTCCTGACTTTATCACTTTATTAACCAAGAGATTGGTGATTCAATTGTGATTCAGTTGTGATTCAATAGTTATACAGTTGTTATACAGTTGTTATAAATTGTACCTACGGCGGCTTTCCGTTTGTTCGTTTGTCCGTTTATCCGTTTGTCCGTTCTTCTGTTCTTCCGTTTGTTCGCTCTTCCGATTAAAAATGAACTTTTGAAACATTTTTTGCAATAGTTGTTCCTTTTTTTATTACTTTTGCGCCCTGAAAACAATCAAGTTTTAATATTTAAAGAAAATGTCAAAAGGAAAACAAGTTTATTTTTTTGGTAACAAAACCGCCGATGGAAACGGCGCGATGAAAGAGTTACTGGGCGGCAAGGGCGCTAACCTCGCCGAGATGAATCTGATAGGAATTCCGGTTCCTCCCGGTTTCACAATTACTACCGAAGTTTGCACACTTTACTATGAAGTAGGACGCGAAACGGTGATTCAACAGATTCAGGGTGACGTGAAAAACGCCATGTCGAAAGTAGAGGCAGCCGTCAATGGTCCTAAATTCGGCGACAACAAGAACCCCTTGTTGGTGTCAGTTCGTTCGGGTGCGCGTGCATCCATGCCGGGCATGATGGACACCATCCTCAACCTCGGATTGAACGACGAGGCAGTGGAAACCATTGCAGCCAAGTCGGGAAACCCGCGTTTTGCTTGGGATTCCTACCGTCGCTTTGTGCAAATGTACGGCGACGTGGTGCTCGACCTGAAACCCGCTTCCAAGGAAGACGTTGACCCTTTCGAGGAAATCATCGAAGAAATAAAGGAAAAGAAAGGCGTACAGTTGGATACAGACCTGTCCACCGACGATTTGAAGCAGTTGGTAACGCTTTTCAAAAAAGCCATCAAAGAAAAGACTGGCAAAGACTTCCCTGCCGACCCTTGGGAACAACTATGGGGCGCAGTAATGGCGGTGTTTGGCAGTTGGATGAACGACCGCGCCATTCTGTATCGCAAACTGAATGCCATTCCCGCCGATTGGGGCACTGCTGTGAACGTGCAGGCAATGGTTTTCGGCAATATGGGCAACAATTCCGCTACAGGCGTGGCTTTTTCCCGCGATGCAGCCACCGGCGAAGCCCTTTTCAACGGCGAGTACCTGATTAACGCTCAGGGCGAAGACGTAGTTGCCGGTATCCGTACCCCGCAGCAAATCACGAAAACCGGTTCGCAACGTTGGGCAAAATTAGCCAACGTAAGCGAGGCTGACCGCGCAGCTAACTATCCTTCGCTGGAAGAATCCATGCCCGCTGTGTATAAAGACTTGTTTGAGACGCAAAAACTGCTCGAAACTCATTCCAAGGATATGCAGGATATGGAATTTACCATACAGGACGGCAAATTGTGGATGCTGCAAACACGCAATGGAAAGCGTACCGGCGCAGCCATGGTAAAAATAGCCACCGATATGTTCCACGAAGGCATGATTGACGAGGCAACAGCCCTGCTGCGCTGTGAGGCTCAGAAACTGGATGAACTGCTACACCCCGTTTTCGACAAGGAAGCATTGACCAAAGCCGCTAAAATAGCGCAGGGATTGCCTGCTTCGCCGGGCGCTGCCACCGGTCAAATCGTATTCTTTGCGGAAGATGCCGAAGTATGGGCAGAAAAAGGCAAAAAAACCATTCTGGTGCGCGTGGAAACCTCGCCCGAAGACCTGAAAGGAATGAACGTAGCCGAAGGAATCCTCACAGCACGCGGCGGAATGACCTCTCACGCAGCCGTTGTGGCACGCGGAATGGGTAAATGCTGCGTTTCAGGTGCCGGAAACATTGTCATTGACTATAAAACACGTACCCTTACCGTGAAAGGACAAACGCTTAAAGAAGGCGACTGGATTTCATTGGACGGCTCAACGGGTAACGTTTACAACGGGAAAATCCAAACGAAAGAAGCCGAACTGAGCGGCGATTTCAGCGAATTGATGACGCTGGCTAACAAACACGCCCGTTTGCAGGTTCGCACCAACGCCGACACCCCGCACGACGCTAAAGTGGCACGCGAATTTGGAGCGCAGGGCATCGGATTGTGCCGTACCGAGCACATGTTCTTTGAAGGCGAAAAAATTATCCCCATGCGCGAAATGATTCTTGCCGACGACGAAGCCGGACGCCGCAAGGCTTTGGAGAAACTGTTGCCGCTGCAACGTACCGATTTTGAAGGCATTTTTGAAGCCATGCAGGGACTGCCTGTAACCGTGCGCCTGCTCGACCCGCCGCTGCACGAGTTCGTGCCCCACGACCTGAAAGGACAGGAAGAAATGGCAAAGGTAATGGGCATATCGCTGAAACAGGTGCAGGAAAAAGTGGATTCGCTGCACGAATTTAACCCGATGCTGGGACATCGCGGATGCCGCTTGGGCAACACCTATCCCGAAATTACCGAAATGCAGACACGCGCTATCATCGAGGCAGCACTCAATCTGAAAAAGCGTGGTATCACAGCCATCCCCGAAATTATGGTTCCGCTTGTCGGCATCCTGTATGAGTTGAAGTATCAGGAGCAAATCATACGAGCAACGGCTGACAAAGTGTTTGCCGAGTACAACGATCGCATCGCCTTCAAAGTAGGTACGATGATTGAAGTGCCGCGTGCCGCGCTTACTGCCAACCGTATTGCAGAATCTGCCGAGTTCTTCTCGTTCGGCACCAACGACCTCACGCAGATGACTTTCGGCTATTCGCGCGATGACATTGCCAAGTTCCTGCCGGTATATTTAGAAAAGAACATTCTGAAAGCCGACCCGTTCCAAATCCTCGACCAAAAGGGCGTGGGACAACTGATAGGACTGGCAACCGTCAATGGACGCTCTATCCGTCCCGATTTGAAAGTGGGAATTTGCGGCGAACACGGCGGTGAGCCGAGTTCCGTTGAGTTCTGCCACCACATCGGGCTGAATTACGTCAGTTGTTCGCCTTTCCGTGTGCCTATCGCACGGCTGGCTGCCGCACACGCAGCCATCAAAGGCAACAAATAAATATTTGTAATCCATTGAAAAGGGAGTAGATTTTTCTGCTCCCTTTTTCGCGTTATGCGTATAACACCCCTAAAAAATGTTTGGTGAATTGGGGTAAAAGTGGTACCTTTGCATTTCTTATTTATCAAGCATGTGTCACCATATATCACAGTTGTATCACAGCATATCACCCATACTTTTGTTTTCCTTGCTCTTCTTTTCCGTGGAAAACGCTGTGGCGCAAGGCAGCCGTTTTACCGTTAGCGGCAATATTACGGATGCTTCCACGGGCGAAGACCTGATTGGCGCATCGGTGTACGTGAAGGAACTGAAAACAGGCGCATCTGCCAATGCTTACGGGTTTTATTCACTCACTGTCCCCGAAGGAAAGCATCTGCTGGTCGTCTCTTTTGTCGGTTACGAAACATTGAGCAGGGAAATTGATTTGCATAAAAACGAAAAATTGAACATTCAACTGACGCCTTCCTCCAACGAATTGCAGGAAGTCGTTATTTCTTCCGAAAGCAGAAATGCCAATGTGACACGTTCCACAATGAGCGTGGAACGCATTTCCATGAAGACGTTGAAGCGCATACCAGCCCTGATGGGCGAAGTGGATGTCATCAAAGCCATTCAACTGTTGCCCGGAGTGCAATCGACATCCGAAGGCTCTTCAGGGTTCAGTGTCAGAGGGGGAAGCCACGACCAGAACCTGATACTGCTCGACGAAGCCACTGTTTACAATGCTTCCCACCTGATGGGATTTCTGTCGGTGTTCAACAACGACGCTATCAAGGATGTGGTACTCTACAAGGGCGATATTCCCGCCACTTTCGGCGGACGGCTATCATCGTTGCTTGATGTGCGCAGTCGCGACGGCAACAACCGGAAATTTTCCGCTACGGGCGGAATAGGAACCATATCCAGCCGCCTGACAGTGGAAGGTCCGCTGTTTACCGACAAATTGACGTATTTGGTGAGCGGACGGCGCACTTATGCAGACATGTTCCTGTTGCTGTCCAACGAGCAGCAGTTGCGACAGTCGCAATTGTATTTTTACGACCTGAACGGCAAGTTGAATTACCGCATCAATGACAACAACCGCGTGTTTTTTGCTGCCTACATGGGGCGCGACAAATTCGCCAACCGCCTTGCAGGGATGGATTTTGGCAACCAAACGCTGACTTTGCGATGGAACCATATTTTTTCGCCGAAACTGTTTTCCAACTTTACGTTCATTGGCAGTTTCTACGATTATTACATTAAAGCGGAACTGAGCGAACAGATTGCAATGGACTGGCTGTCGAAAATGCAGGATTTTGGCTTCAAAGCCGACTTCTCGTGGCATATCAATCCGTCCAACAATCTGAAATACGGCTATCATCTGCTGTTGCACAGGTTTGCACCCGGCAAGGGCGGCGGCATCGGCGAGAATTCCATCATCGCCCAGTTTGAACAGCCCTGGCAACACGCCTTGGAACATGCTCTTTTTGTGTCAAACGAAACGAAGATAGGCGACAAACTGACGCTGAAATATGGCTTGCGATACACCATTTTCCAAAATATCGGCAACGGCGAACAAACCTACACGCTGAAAAACTACGCTGTGACGGATTCAGCCACTTATGCCGGCGGACATATCTACCACAGCACGGGCAGGCTGGAGCCGCGACTGGGCGTGCTGTACGCCTTCAACGGCGCCAATTCCGTAAAGGCAAGTTATTCACGGACGGCGCAGTTCATACAGTTGGCGTCCAATTCCGCGTCCGGTTCGCCTCTGGATGTCTGGTTTCAGTCCACGCCCAACGTGCTGCCGCAATTGTGCAATCAGTATGCCGTTGGCTATTTCAGAAATTTCCACCATGATATGTTTGAGGCTTCGGTAGAGGTATATTACAAAAATATGACACACGTGATTGATTTTAAAGACCATGCCAACCTGATAGCGAATGACGAACTGGAACGCGAACTGCGCTTCGGCAAGGGCGAAACTTATGGCGTTGAGTTGATGATTCGTAAAAACGAAGGCAAACTGAACGGCTGGGTGAGTTATACTTACGCAGCCGCCAAGCGGAAAATTGACCATATCAACGATGGCAAATGGTATCGCTCGCCGTACGACAAGCCGAACAATGTGTCTGTTGTGCTGAATTATGAATTGTCGCCCCGCCTGATAGTGTCCGCCAACTGGGTGTATGCCACCGGAATGCCTGTTACCTATCCGGTAGGACGTTTCGAGATTGAGGGGCGTTACGTGCCAATTTATTCCCGCCGCAACGAATCCCGTTATCCCGACTACCACAGGCTTGATTTGTCGGCAACATGGTCGCTCAAACAGCGTCCGGGCAAACGTCTCAAAAGCGAACTGAACTTCTCCCTCTACAACGCATACGGACGCCACAACCCGTGGACCATTCTTTTCGAGCAGGAAGAAGACAACCCCAACCAGTCGTATGCCGAAATGATTTATCTCTTCTCCTTCGTGCCGTCCGTCACGTGGAATTTCTCGTTTTAATTCAATTGTGATTCGGTTGTGATTCAGTAGTGATTCAGTAGTGATTCGGTTGTGATTCAGTAGTGATTCGATAGTGATACAATTGTCTCACTATGTCTCACCATTGTCTCACCACTGTCTCACCATTGTCTCACTATGTCTCACCATTGTCTCACCATTGTCTCACTATGTCTCACCACTGTCTCACTATTTATTTTTGATTAGAATGTTTTTTTTTGTAAGTATCCAAATTTTTATCTACTTTTGTACAATCAAAAAGTTGCATTTGTAACTGGATGGTATATTAATAAACAAAATCATTCAATTCATAATTAATTCATCATGAAAAATACCTTTTTTATCGCAGTATTGTTATTTTCGTTCGCATTGAGCGCCAATGCGCAAAACAGTATCCCTCGTCCCGAATATCCCCGTCCGCAGTTTGAACGGCAGGACTGGATTAACCTTAACGGTAACTGGACGTATGCCTTCGATTTCGGGAAGTCGGGCAAAGACAGAAAACTTTACAAGAGTACGGGCTTCAATAGCACCATTCAGGTGCCTTTTTGCCCTGAAAGTAAATTATCCGGCGTAGAACACCGAGATTACATCAACGCAATGTGGTATCATCGCAAAATTCAGATTCCTGCTGACTGGAAGGACAAAAAAGTCCTGCTGCATTTCGGCGGCGTTGACTATTACGCGAGCATTTACATCAATGGTCAAGTGGCGGGAAGGCATTGGGGCGGAACGTCCTCTTTCGAGATAGACCTGTCCCGCTACGTGACGGGTGGACAGGAATACGACCTGGTGTTGTACGTGGAAGACAACCTGCATTCAGGCTATCAGGCTTGCGGCAAGCAATCGGGCAATTACTATTCACAGGGCTGCCATTACACGCGCACTACGGGCATCTGGCAAACCGTTTGGCTGGAAGCGGTCAATCCCTGCGGACTGAAACGGGTGAACATCATCCCCGAACTGGACCAGAGCCGTTTCGTCGTTTATCCTGAATTTTTCGGATTGCAGGCTGGGCAAAAACTCCGCGTCAACATCAAAGACGGCAGCAAAGTAGTGGCTACACAGACCATTCCGGCTGCAACGCCTGCTATTGCCATTTTGCCGGTGAAAAACGTAAAAACATGGTCGCCCGAATCGCCCTTCCTCTACGACGTTGATTTGGAAGTGCTGGATGCGGCAGGCAAAACCATTGATAAAGTAGCGTCATACTCCGGAATGCGCAAGATTCATATCGAAGGCAACCGCTATTTCCTGAATAACAAGCCATATTATCTCCGCTTTGTCTTAGACCAGGGGTTTTATCCCGAAGGCGTGTGGACGGCACCGTCGGACAAGGATTTGAAGCGGGACATCGAACTGAGTATGGCGGCTGGATTTAACGGTGCGCGTCTGCATCAGAAAGTTTTTGAAGAACGTTTCCACTATTGGGCTGACAAATTGGGCTACCTGACTTGGGGCGAATCGTCCAGTTGGGGCGCCAACGCCAACGAACCGATCACTGCCCGTAATTTCATGACCGAATGGGAAGAAATCATCCTTCGCGACCGCAATCATCCGTCTATCATCGCCTGGACGCCTTTCAACGAAACATGGGAACGCCCCGGATCGCCAGAACAGGCTGTACAGCACGACCGTTTCCTTGCGGATGTTTACAAACTCTCCCACGCTCTTGACTACCGTCCGGTGAACGATGCCAGCGGCGCCTATCACGTGATGACGGACGTGTGGTCATGGCATAATTACGCGCAGAAAGGGGAAGATTTGAAAAAAGATTTGGAAATAAAAGATGGTTTGATACCGCAACATGACCGCAAAAAAGAGGTTCCTTATGAAGGTCAGCCCTATTTTCTGGATGAATATGGCGGCATCAAATGGGTAGTGGGCAAACAATTTGCCGAAAACAGTTGGGGGTATGGCGACGATCCGAAAACGATAGAAGAATTTTACGCCCGTTTGGAAGCCTTGACCAACGTGATTCTTCAAACCGAATATATTTCCGGCTATTGCTACACCCAACTCACAGACGTGGAACAGGAGCAAAACGGCATCTATAATTACGACCGGAGTTCAAAATTTGATATGAACCGCATCAAATCCATACTTGGTAAAAACCCCCAAAAATAATCATCCATTGTCGCAGAACATCGCAGGGGCACAAAATTTTGTGCCCCTGTGTTATTGATGACCCCATCCGACTGACTGCATCCTTTCAATCATCCCTCCGAATGTTTCGTTGTCCACTCCGAATGTTTCGTTGTCCACTCCGAACGTTTCGTTGTCCACTCCGAATGTTTCGTTGTCCACTCCGAATGTTTCGTTGATTTATTTCTATTGATATGAATGTCCTACGGACAAGCGAACATTCCCCGTTAGGGGATACATCTCAATAGAAAACAGGATACAGGCATCCTCCAAAACCTTGTAGAGGTTTCACAATATAATCGAGGCTTTTGTTATAGACTAAACAGCCGTGATAAGTTTACAGCAGTTATTTGTCCAACGCTATGCGCGTCAGTTCGACTGTGCTGTGTACTCCCAACTTGGTTTGCAGGTTTTTACGGTAACTGCGTACGGTTTCATAGCCGAGATTCATCTTTTCGGCTATTTCCTTGCTGGTATGACCGGCGGCAAGCAGCTTTAGCAGTTCGCGTTCCTGCCTCGTGAGTATAATCTGTTTGTTCCGCTCTTTTTTCAGCAGTATATCCGCTTCTTCGCACAGGAACCGCTTGC
>JAITTD010000116.1 GCA_031287245.1 Bacteroidales bacterium | reverse complement strand
TAGTGGCGTTAGCGCTCCGAATCTCTTGTACGATTCAGAGTAATCATCTACCAGTGTAATATTGTAAAGGGTGTCCGGTCCGCTGTTTTTGAACTGATATGTCACTTGAATGACGACTTCTGTCCCGTTTGCCGATGTTGTATATCCGTCCACTGTTTTGGATAAAGACAGTGTAGAGGTTTGAGAGAAGCCGTTGCTGATAAAAAGAACAGCAAAACACAATGTCAGAAAATATCTTAATCTGCTTGCTTTTGATTTCATTTTGGTGTAAATTTGATGTATTTTAATGTTATTTTGATGAAAAAATTATCTGTTTTCCAATACCCACGCTTCACTGCATCCTTCGAGATCGCGAATGCTGATGCGATCATTGTAGGCAGCATGAATATTTTTATAATGTCCGCAAGTTACGCGGTGTAATCCGGAGCCTTCAAAATAGAGCACCTTTGTTTCGATATCTGCCTTCATTTTTTGGGCAAATCTCTCAGCGTTGCGCTTGCTTTGGTAACTGCCGATAACAATATAGAACCCTTTGGCAACATTCGGGTCGGTATCATAGCCGGCAGGTTTTTCCGGCACTGTTTCCTGAACCACTTCTTCTATCAAATCTTCCTCAGGTTCAACCACTTGTGCGGTATCCGTTTCTACTATTTCCACAGGCGGCGGTGGCGGCGGAGCAACAGGCTCCTTCTTCAACGGAATATAACCCAAATACCACGCTGCACCCGCTGCTGCGATGATGATAAAAATGACAATACCAGCAATGGTCATTCCATTACCTCCCTTTTTGGATGTTCTTTGAGGTGGTCTTACTACATTTGCCATAACTTTTTTAATTATGAATTATTAATTTTTAATTATTAATTACTCTAAACACACTAACTTTAAACTCGAAACTAAACTTTAAACCCGAAACCCGAAACTTCAAACCCGAAACTTACAAATCTTCAATAAACCTTGGTGATTTGGTTCTGATTTCCTTTTTGGGTTGTTTTATTTTGAATGAAAGCATGATTTCATGCGAATTTCGTGCGATATTGCGGATGTTGCCCAAGGAGTAGTCAAAGGAATACCCCAAGCGGACAAAAGCAATCTGAACGCCCACCATGGCTGCTACTGTTTGGGGATTCAGCGGATCAGACAGTTGTTGGGGTCGGTAAGCAACGCCCAGCCAGTAGTTTTTCAGCAATATCCCCGTCAGGTTCACATCCACAAAAGGCGATGAGTCGAAATTGGTACCACGCAAGCCGAACATCAGGTCAAATTTTTCTCCTAACGGCTGCTTGTAACTGGCGTAGGCATGGTATTGCTGCACAATCTGCGAGCCTTCCATGAAAGAAAAATTGGCTATCTTGAGCAAATGCGTGACAGAAGCGCCGAACTGAAAGCGCTGCGAGTTGATTTCAATACCGAAATCCACATCCGGATTGAGTTCTGACGCTTTTTGCAAGAGATAACCATCGTCCTGATCCGGAAGAATGTAATGATCATCGGGCTTGAACTGCTGCTGAATGATTCCAGCCGACAATCCTAATGACAAAAGCCATTTTTCGCCTAAATTGACATGATAGGCGTAGGCTAATTTGGCATTGATCATGGACGTTCCCACTCCGATTTTGTCATAAGTGGCTGTCAATCCCACTCCCGACTGTATCCGGTGGAAATAACTGTGAACATTCAACACCCCCGTTTGGGGCGCATTGTCAAATCCCGCCCATTGACGGCGGGCAAGTACAAAAATGTCAATATTATCCGAATTGCCCGTAGCAGCCGGATTCAGATTAACCCTCGACAGCCATTGCTGAGTGAGCAGAATATCATTTTGCGCCTGTATTTCATACCCAGCCACAAAGCAAAGCACAAAACCCGCAACAATGTATTTATTGAATCTATTCATCATTTATCATTTATCTGTTTAGAAAACCATTAATCATTAATCATTAACCATTAATCATTATTCACTTACTTTGATGATCCGAATTTCAACTCTTCTGTTTTTCTGGAAATCATCCTCTATGGTGGCGTCGCTCACAGCAGGACGGGTAAGCCCGTACCCTTTGGTGACAATTTGCGATGCCGGTACTCCTCTGTCTATTAAACGCTTGGCAACATAATCAGCACGTTTTTGCGACAGTTCCATATTGAATCCACCCTCGCCTACTTTGTCGGTGTGACCGGCAATTTCAAAGGTAGCATTCGGGTAACTCTTCATCATGGATACGATTTGATCGTATGCGCTGCGTCTGTATTGTGTGTGCGGTATGAATTTGCCGAAATCGAAATAGATATAGGCAATCACGTTTTTGGGCGCTTCCACCGGTTTTGGCGCCGGTTTTGGTTCCGGTTTCGGCTCGGGCTTCGGTTCCGGTTTTGGTTCGGGCTTCGGCTCCGGTTTCGGCTCGGGCTTTGGTTCCGGTTTCGGTTCCACTTTTGGTTCTATTTCTTTGCGGAAGGGCGCAGGTATTTCACTTTTGTCAAAAATGAAAATATCGTCGCTGTTGGTTACATTTCTTGACGACGCCAGCAGTCCGTTGTGGTCCCGGGTGATAAGGTTGAAATCATCTGCGCCGCTGTTGAACGGGCGTCCGAGATTGATGCGGTCGCCAAATTCGCCTTTCTCAACGGCTATGGCGAAAATGTCCAATCCGCCATAACCCTTGTGCCCGTTGGACGCAAAATACAGGATACTGTCATTTTCGATGAACGGAAATTCTTCACGCCCTGCGGTATTGATTTTGTCGCCGCAGTTTTTCGGTTCGCTCCATTCATTCTCCCCTTTTTTGTCCACATACCAGATATCGGTTTTCCCTTTCCCGCCGGGGGCGTTGGAGGTGAAATACAGTCGTGTCCCTTTGCTGGCGATAGACGGGTGTGCCACATCATATTTTGCATTGATAAATACCGGTTCAGGGCTTTCCCATTTCTTTTTGGTATTGTATTTGCTGCGATAAATGCCGCATTTGCCGCTTTTCGGGTCGCACATCGTCATATACATATAATTGCTCTGCTGGTCGAAAGCAAAACCGCCCGTGTTGTAAAAGGTTTTCATAAAATCGCTTTCCTTTTTCGGCTTTTGCAGTTCATTGCCCTCCAATTGTGCCGACAACACTTCCGTAAAGCCCAATCCGGTGCGCGGATCAATATCTTTTCCTTTGGTAGCCGCTCGTGAAAAGAAAATCAAATCGGTGACAGGTGAAATTCCGTATTCGCTGCCGGCTGTATTGATTTTCGAGGCTTTCATTTTCACCTGCGTATTGGCTTCGGTATGCGTTGTGGCATACAGGCAGGATTCTATATACATTTGTATATTCGGATATTTTTTGTCCTTTTTCAGACATTGTTCAAAAGCCTCTTTGGCTTCTTCGTATTTCTCCTGTTTTTGAAGCGACAAGCCATAAATGGCATATATTTGTGCCGTCTCCAATTTCTTGTTGATCGCCTTTTTCAACCATGTCACCGCTTCCTTCGGTTTGTTCAGATAATAGTAACAAATACCGATTTGCGCCTCTGCTTGTGTTTGTGCGGCTTTCGTTATTTTTTTGTTTTTCAGTTCCTGTTCATACGCTGGTATGGCAAGTGCATACTCCTGTCTGTTAAAATATTCCTTTGCTTCCGACTTCTTCGGTTTGGCGTCAAGTGTGCCAAGCATGAAGATCAATAAAATGCCGGTAACGAAAATATTTTTAATATGAATTTTTTGATTCATTATCTTGATTTTTTATGAATGTATTCAATTAACTTTAAACTTCAAACTTCAAAACTTATTTTTTAAACAGTTGAATGGTTCCTTTTTTGACAAAACCATCCGGATAAGTGACTATGTAAAAATAGGTGGCAGGTAGCGCCGGTCTGCCTTTGTATTTCCCGTCCCATCCGTCGTTGCCGCTGTGAATCAATGTGCCGGTGCGGTCGAAAACTTCCACTTTTTGCCCTTTCATGAATATTTCAGGACCGTAAATGCCGTCTTCCGGCGTGAAAAGCGTAGGTGTGCGTCTGTCTATCACCGTCAGCAGGGTGTCGCTGCCGCCGCAACTGTTCGCATCACTCACAGACAAGATGTAGGTGTTGCTTTCTGCAATGTCGAGGATGGCGTCTTCGTCAATTTCCTCTGTCAGCCAAACAAGAAGCGGATTGCCCTCTTTGTGTAAGGTGGCTGTGTAGGGTTGGGTTCCGCCGTTCACCTTGACTGCTATTTGACCGTTCACCACTTTATTCCCCTTGTTTTCAATGTGTTGAGTGATTTCAGCATCGTAATGGAGCACATCCGGATTGATAAACGTGGTGTCAAACACGGCATAACATTGGTCTGCGCCTGTTGCTTTTACCTGATAACTTCCGGCGGACAAACCCGAATAGGCATTGCCAGTGAGCGTGTAGTCCAAAGGATCCATCAGCGTTCCGTTCTTATAAATCTTGTAGGTAGCGGCGCCGGTAAAACTAACGTCTATCTCGCCGGTGCTCTCATCGTGACACAGCGGACCCTTTACGGATTTGGCTCCGAGAACAGGCGGAGTGGAATGTACTTCAAATCTTTGGTCTAAATTACTTGCTCCTTCATACTTCCTGCCATACTGATTGCTTATATTGCGAATCAAATGGGAAGCAATGTTGTTTTGATTGGAGGGAATACTGCCATTCACGTAATAAGTGGCAGTGGCAGACGTCCTGTCAATAGACCAGTGGATTTTTTTCAGTTCCAAAAACGGCGAATGGAAGCCCGGAAAGTAGAAAAGGCTGTCTTCGCGCGGATGCATCTGTTGATTGAAATAAACCGTAAATAGAACAGAATCATTCGTGCAATTGATATTGAGTGTCGAGATATCAAAAGATTTGACTTCTATGGTTCTCATATCCACAATCAGCGGATCTGTTGACGAACTGAGTCCTTGCAGTAACCCTCCTTTGCTCTCTGCTCCTTTTATCTGAATGTAGGTTTCTTGTGTTACCTCCTGCGCTACTACATCAAACCATATCAGACATGTTGTGCTGTCGTTCCAGTGTATTTGCGCATTTTGAAAAATATATCCGGCGTTCTGCAATCCGACAAATTCATATTGCGGATTGATGCTTATATCCATCTTTTCATCATACGTTAAAGTCAACATCAAACTTTCCGGACCGACGTCAGACCTTTGTATCAAGCCTTTGTTGGTTCCTTCCAAAAGTTTGTTGAAGTTAATTTTGCATGACGGTAAGTTGTAGTCAACTGAAAATACGGAATCATTGGGCAATGTTTCCAACGGTTCGCGCGGATTTAATTTTACCGCATTGCCCACTGTTACGCCAAGATTGAAAAAACTCCAGCCGCGTGGTGCATCGCTGGCGTTAGGTGTTATAAATTGAATGGTATATTCATTTAACCTGTCCGGCGTCCAGTGCCCGGCATCCACCGGATTTAAAAGAAGAAGTGAATCTGTCGCAGTGGACCCGGCGTACTTGTACACCATCGGAAAATTGGGGTGGAGAGTTGGCTTATTGGTAAATTTGAATGTTGGTGTAAAGGTGGTATCCATTTCCTGCCCAAAGGTGAATTTCATGATGGCATACGGTGTTGATCTTTGGATCACTACGGGCGCCATCTCCACTTTTACGCCGATGGTACGCTGGTCCACATTGACTGTTGCTGTTTTGGTATCCACATCCTTTGGATTGCCGGCATAGTCGGCTCCTCCCGTTGACGTCACGGTCACAGTATGGTGATATCGATCATTGGGGTCTATTGCCGGCGCAGCAATATTATAGGTAATGGTGCAGGTGCTGTCATTTTTCCAGTTGATCACTTTCGTACCGGCAAGGAAAATGGCATTTATTTTGGAATTACCCGGATCATAACCAGCATCCTGCGTGTCGAATGTCAGTGAGATATCCGCAGTTGGATCCATCTTTTCGTTAAATTGCAGTTCAAAACCGTATATTTGCGTTTTATCGTTAAATTCGTCAAGCGGATAGATGGATTTTAATTTGGGTTTGACGTAGTCAACCGGTAGTTCTGCCGTTCGGTCTTGCCCCTTTCTGGTCGCATCAAGAGCATCCTCTCCGCCCGTGATGGTGAAATGCGAAAGCGCTTGAAAAGTGCTTGCAGGGGGGATATCGATATCGTACACCCATTTCCATTCTGTCGGATTGGACGGGTCAGTGGGTGTTCCTTCGCCTGTTGAGGCAATGGTTTCGCTGATTCCAGAAGAGGGGTCTGCCAGCAAAGAAGGATTAAAACTTAACTTTGGGGGATTGGCAGTAGCCAGAGCGGTTTCGTAGGTGGCAGTAATCGTTAATGAACCCGGCGAAGTTGTACTTTGATTAATTTTAGGCGGAGTAACGTCTAAATCGGTGATTTTCACCTGAAAAAGGTGAATGTTGAAATCGATGGATTGCATCGCAACGGAATTGAGTGAAGTTTCATAGCCCCCGAAGGTGTTGTTTTTTACTCCCTGGGCTACATGAAGTGCTAAACCGGTATAATTTTCGAGAGCATTCTCGTGCTGTACCTCCAAGGTAAGAATGTATCTTTCGCCCGCTTGATCCCATCCTGTTTCAGTTGCTATTGCCTTCAAACAAAGGTCGTTACCAACTAATAGAAATGTATAGTCCGGTCTTGA
>JAITTD010000044.1 GCA_031287245.1 Bacteroidales bacterium | reverse complement strand
CGACGGACGCCGGGAGAATACGGACAAGCGAAACAATTACCGTCTGAATACCTATGCTGTTGTTGATGTACCCTGGATCAAAGGGCTGAGTTACAAAATCAATTTCCAACCTTCTGTGGACATTTGGAAAGAAACGAATTTTGCTTATGAAACCAACTATGAAACATCAATTCCGGGACCCTGGACGCCGGAATCCACTGCCACTCAACTCAACAAAGCCGGCGGAAACATCACAGACCAAAAATGGTACAGTTATGTGTTTGACAATATCCTGTCCTATAAAAACCGCTTCGGCAAGCACAGTGTGGACTTTTCTGCTGTTGCCACACGAGATTACAGGCAATATGACCGGTCGAGAATAGATGGAAGCGACTTTACGGCAAACGGAAACACCACATTAGGTGTGAACGGACTGCATAAAGCCACCATTCAGAAAGTGGATTTGAACGGAGGGTGGCGCAGATCGAACATCGGGTATCTGCTGCGTGGTCGCTACGGATACAACGACAAGTATTTCCTGACCGCATCTGTCCGCAAGGATGGCGCTTCTGTGTTCGGCGCCAATCGGAAATGGGGCACTTTCTCGGCAGTAGGTCTTGCCTGGAGGCTCTCGGAAGAAAACTTCATGAAAGGCATCACCCAGTTGAACGACCTGAAACTGAAAGTGCAGTTTGGGCAGAACGGCAACCAGTTGAAAACCCCTTACAGTGTGTTGGCGCAGGTGAATAACGGATTGAGCGCAGGCAACATTTATGAATTTGGAGATACGGGAGAAAAGCACTATTACAGTATCGTTCAGACTACAATGGGCAATGCCGATATGGGCTGGGAAAAAACCAGTTCGTTTGAAACCGGATTTGAAACCTCATGGTTCAACAGTCGCGTGAATGTTGATTTGGAAGTCTATCATTCCAAAACTACGGATCAAATCTTCGAGCGCGTCATTCCCACCATGACGGGATTCAGCAGAATCTATGCCTCCATGGGACAAGTGAACAACACCGGAATCAACCTTACCGTAGAAACGGTCAATGTGAAGACACAGGACTGGACATGGTCCACCTTCGTTACATTCTGGAAAAACAACAGTAAACTGGTGCACCTCTACGGCGAAGATCTTGACGGAGATGGAACAGAAGACGACGATGTTGCCAGTGGTCTCTTTATCGGAAAATCTCTGGGCGCCATTTACGGCTACAGGCAAACCGGCATTGTGCAGGAAGACGAAACCGAATACATTGCCATTACCGGCACACAACCCGGAAATCCGAAATACGATAATATGGCAGACGACAAACCTGAGTTGACAGCCGAAGACCGAAGCATACTGGGGTACAACAAGGAAAACTTTCGCCTGAATTTTGGTACCACCCTGCGGTATAAGAATTTGGAATTATATGCCTTGGCTGTCGGTGTGTTCGGCGGAAACGACATGTATCTGCAAAGCAACCCTGCTGCATATAGAGTGAATGAAGTGAGAATGCTTCTAAAAGAGGCGACTACCAGAGAATTTTGGACGCCGGAAAACCGAAACAACACCTACCCGCACATTAAATTCCAGAGCGACGGCAAGTTCACCGGGCTGCAATCGCGCACATGGCTTCGTATTCAGGACATCTCTTTGTCTTACAACCTGAGCAACGCGCGTTTTGTCAAAGCCCTCAACATTCATGGATTGAAAGTCTTTGTGGCTGCGAAAAACGTAGCGCTCTTCACCAAGTGGTGGGGGATAGATCCCGAAGCAGGATTGGGCTGGATGGTAGGTCCAACCGGTTATCCGGTAACGGGAACCTATTCCATGGGTGTAAATCTTAGTTTCTAATCATTATTAAAAATTTGTAGAAATGAAAACAATAAAAAACAGATTATTAGTCGGACTTTTGGTCCTGACAGGCAGTATATCGGTCGGATGCGATGATGACAAGTTTTTGGAAGAAAATCCACCCACTTTTTATACTACCGACAATATTTTCACCACCTCTGCGCAGGTGGATCAGGTCATCACCAGTATTTATCACAGGGTGAGGTATATATGGACCAACGACCCTATCAGTCACGATTATTTCAATTTCAAGGGGAAAGGTACAGATTTGCTGGATATTACGTACAGCAAAAGAGGCAACGGATTCAGTGATTACAGTCTTATTGACGCGAACCACAGTACGTTCAGCAGGCTCTATGGCGATTTTTACCAAATCATTGCCCGTGCCAATCTGGCAATTCATGCAGCCGAGTTGCCCAATATCAGTTGGGCGTCGGCCAATGACAAGGCATATACACTGGCGCAGGCACGTTTTTTCCGTGCCCTGGCATACAGAAATCTGGGAGAACTCTTTGGCGGCGTACCACTCGTTACGGAAATCGTAGAAACCCCGCGTTTCGACTTCGTGCGCAACACCCGGTTAGAGACTTACCAGTATGCCATTGACGAATTGGAGGATATCCTGAATGACTTGCCGGAAACCACCGCACACAGCGGGCGAATAGTACGCGCCGCCGCACAGCACAACCTCTGCGAGCTGTATCTGGCAAAGGGTATTCAGATGGAAGCCGAAGGCGGATCCGGTGCAGCTGACTACACGCAAGCCATTACCTATGCCAGTCAGGTGATTGACGGTGGTCTCTATTCGCTGATGACCGGTCGTTTTGGAAAACGCAGCGGAGAAACAACCATCTCCATTGACATCCATCCCAGAGGAGAATTGGGACAACCGGTGGTGGATACCATCATGCTCACCACCAACCATTATTGGGATCTTTTTCAAAAAGGCAACATCAACTACAACGATGGCAACAAGGAAAGCATCTGGGCAGTGCAGACGAATTACGCAGCCTATCATAACGGCGACGGGCAAGCGAAATTGCCCTATTCGCAAGCCTATTCACCCGTATTGCGCGATGGTTCCAACGGTCATATAGCAGGGATGCTGGAAGACATCGGAGGTCGCCCCAACAGCCAGACTACCCAGAACTGGTATGTACGCGACAGCATCTGGCAGGGGAAATGGGGCAGCGACCTGCGCAATTCGGAAATTGTTTTCCGCCGTCGCTTCAAGGGCAATGTTCCTCCCGACGCAAACAATCCACGCCCGTATTATTTGAAACCCATCCCTTGGAGTGAACTTTATTACGGAAACGCCAACGAGTTGCAGAACACGAATAACCAGAACATGTGTTTCCCGCTGTCCTGCAAAATATGCACGGATCAATACGATGGAATCGAAGACGGACTGATTAGACAGCATCTGTTTCGCGATGACTATGTCATTCGACTTCCGGAAACCATTCTGCTTCGCGCGGAAGCCAAGCAGAGAAGCGGCGACAAACCCGGCGCCGCCGCAGACATCAATCTGCTGCGCAGCCGGTCACAATGCAGCTATTTAGTTACGGCAGCCGATGTGGACGATGATTTCAACCTTATCCTTGACGAGCGTGCCCGCGAACTTCTCTACGAAGAAACGCGCTGGAACACTTTTTTGAGAATGGGCGGAGACATCGCCGTCAACCGCATCCTGAAATATTCATTCTGGCCCGAAACCCAGGCTACGTTGAATTTCAAGTTCAGTTTATGGCCTATCCCGCAGTCGGTGATTGACGTCAACACCGCTGTCCCGATGGAACAAAATCCGGGTTGGAAAGATCGGTAAAAATTTAGTCGATTATTCCTCAATTACTCCAATGGGTACGGATTTTATTCGTGCTGATTGGAGTAATTTTTTTGTTTCGGGTTTTAGATTTCGAGTTTCGGGTTGTCCTCTCATACTATACGTTGACAGGAAAAATGTTGACAACTATTTTAAAAATAGCACAACAATGGATAAAATAATTCGTATATTTAGTGATGAATTTAAGAAAGAAAAAGTGATG
>JAITTD010000314.1 GCA_031287245.1 Bacteroidales bacterium | reverse complement strand
TAGATTTCTGCCGCATGGATGGGCGGCGGTGTGTAATCAATTCGCTTTTCTATGCCTTCTCCTTTTTTTCGGTATCTCATATTTGTTTTCGATGTCACCGGCAAAAAATGGCCAAAACTGTTTGAGATAGAGATTGTCAATAAATAAGTTTTCTATCAGCAAGGTAACGGCTTTTTAAATCACCAATTTGAATCCCCTTCCGTGTACATTGATGATTTCAATGTTCGGTTCGTCTTTGAGATATTTGCGCAATTTTGTGATATACACGTCCATGCTGCGGGCAACCCACATATTGTCGTCCGCCCAGATGCTTTTCAGGGCATAGTTGCGTTCAAGCAACTGATTGGCGTTTTCGCACAACATTTTCAGCAATTCCGATTCCTTGGTGGTCAACTTTTGCACGGTATTGTCGTATTGCAGCAGTTGTTTCTGCACATCAAACGTGTATTTGCCGAGCGTATAATACTGGGGTGTAAACTGGTTGTCGTTTTTCACTCTTCGCAGAATGGCTTCGATGCGAAACAGCAGTTCTTCCATATCAAACGGCTTGGTGATATAGTCGTCACCGCCTATTTTGAAGCCTTCCAGCACGTCCTCTTTCATAGAACGGGCAGTCAGAAAGATAACAGGCACACTTTTGTTGATGGTTCGTATTTCCTGAGCCAGCGCAAAGCCGTCTTTGACGGGCATCATCACGTCAATCAGGCACAGGTCGTAACGTCCTTTTCGGAAACCTTCGAATGCCGATTCGCCATTGTCAAACCAATCGGTTTCAAACATTTTGGCTTTGAGATAGTTTTTGAGCAAATCGCCCAAATTTTCATCGTCTTCTGCAAGCAAAATTTTGGTCATAAATATGTAATTTAATTTTTAATTTGTTGATGAGGTATGCTGACGGTGAAACAAGTTCCCTGTCCGAGGTCGCTTTCCACCTGTATGTTGCCGTGATGGCTGTCCACCACGTTTTTCACGTAAGCCAGTCCTAATCCGAATCCTTTCACATTGTGCACATTGCCGGTGGACACGCGATAGAACTGGTCGAAAATTCTTTTCTGGTCAGCCTTGCTGATGCCGATGCCTTTGTCTTTGATGGAAATACACACTTTCCCGGCAGCATTAAACGTGGTTACGGTAATCTCAGGGCTTCCTTTGCTGTATTTGACGGCATTGTCCATCAGGTTGAACAGCACATTGGTGAAATGCACCTCATCCACTTCGGCTATGGCATTTTCGGCGTTTAAACGGGGGATAATCTGACCGTTTTTGTTTTTGATTTGGATGAGCATATTGCGCACCGCCAAATTGACTAATTCGTGAATATCTAATTCCTTGAATTTCAGCAATACTTTGCCTCGGTCGAAAATTGCCATTTGCAGGATTTTTTCCACCTGCTGGCTCAGTCGCTTGCTTTCGTCGGCAATCACGGTTGACAGATGGTCGTAATTTTTCGACTCGTTGGGAATACCCTTGTCGTTGAGCATTTGTGATGCCAGCGAAATGGTGGATATAGGCGTTTTCAGTTCGTGCGTCACATTATTGACAAAATCGGTGCGGATAGTGGCAAGTTTTTTCTGCTTGACAATCTGGTAAAAGGTCAACGCAAAGGTGAAAATGACAATCAGCGTAAGCATAACGGACGAAAAGCCCATCATCCCAATCGTGTGGAACAGGTAACTTCGGTGTTTCGGGAAATACAGATTCAGATAATAGGGCTGCGATTCCTGCCAGTCGAAGGGAAACAGGGTTGCCACAAACACTTCGTTGCCTTTTTGAGGGTTATAATGGTCTGATTGATAGATTTTTTGATTACACTCTTTCCCTACTACGGCATACTCAAAGGGCAGTTGAATGTTCGATTTGGCAAGTTCCGAGTGAATGATATAATTCAGGTCATCGTGTTCAATCCGTTCTTCAATTTTGTAGTCTGAACGTTGCAGGCGGTCTAAGGTGGCTTCCACCAGCATCTTGCGCCGTGCTTTCCGTTCGTTTGGCGATAGCGGCTGCGAAGTGATTTGTACAGTCTGGTTGAATTGCAGATTGGCGCGAGTTTCGGATATTTGCGCGTTGAACTGCATAAAACTTTCCTGCACTATATTGTGAGGCTTCCAGTAATCGCGGACAGCGCTGTTCCAGAAAGCAAATTTATCATCTTCCGAAACGTTGGGATGAGGCGTTTCCAAAAGTTTCTTACCGGCAATAATGGTGTCGAGCAGCGCTTTTTGGTTGCCTGCCGGTTTGATATTTCGCTGGAACGGGTAGGGCATATCCAACTCGTTGATAACCTGCACCACTTCATACGATTGAATATCTTCCGTGATGCGGTTGATGGTAGTGTTGATCAACTGGGCGAATTGCTGTTCCTTGATCGTCCACGCCTGCTGAATCCAGTACCCCTGCACCACAATAAGACCGCTCAATGCGATGGCGGCAATTGTCACCAAGATGTAAAGTGTGGCTCTTTTCATAGAGCAAAAATACGCATATTTTTTAAAATGTGGATTATATTTAACAATATTTAACGCACACGTTTGGGAATTTCATATTTTTCATGTACTTTTGTGAAGTATCTATTTAAACATTGATTGATGAGCGTAGATAAAAAACATCTCGAAAAACTGACGGACAGTTTGAATGCGTTGGCAGCCAGACAGGCTGTTTTTGCTAAGGACTTGGATTCTTTGCGTGCGCAGATTGCGCTTTTAACGGCGGAAACAGAGGCAGAGATTGAGTCTGTGCCTGTGGTAACGCCTGTTATTGCGCCTGCACAGAAACCAGTTGAGGCTGTTCAACCACCCGTAGCAACGGCTGCGAAACCCGTGCAGCCACTACCTCCCAAGTTGCCAACAAGCAAATCGAATTTCGAGAAATTTGTGGGCGAAAACCTTTTGAACAAAATCGGCATTGTTATCACCGTTCTTGGAGTGGCAATAGGCGCAAAATACGCCATTGATCACGAACTGATTACCCCGTTGACACGGATTGTGCTGGGTTATTTGTTTGGTGCAGGCTTGTTGGGCGTGGCTTTCAAACTGAAACAGAAATACGAAGGGTTTAGCGCAGCACTGCTTAGCGGTTCCATGGCTATCCTTTATATCATCACTTATTGCGCCTACGATTTCTATGCTCTCATGCCGCAAGGCATCGCTTTTGCCCTGATGGTGGTGTTTACGACATTCACCATCCTTGCGGCAATACAATACAACCGGCAGGTGATAGCGCATATCGGTTTGGTGGGCGCTTACGCGGTGCCTTTTTTGTTAAGCCGCGGCGATGGCAATGTAGTAGCGCTGTTCAGCTACATAGCCATCATCAACACAGGCATTATGGCGGTTTCATTCAAAAAATACTGGAAATCCCTTTATTACGTTGCTTTTCCGCTCACATGGCTCATCTATGCGATATGGTACGCCACAAAGTACAGTTACAACGAGGCTGCCTTTACCATAGCGCTGACCTTTGCGGGAATATTCTTCGCCACGTTTTACGCTGTATTTCTTTGTTATAAACTGTTGAACCATCAGAAATACAACGCGGGCGACATTCTGCTGCTGTTAGCCAATGCATTCATTTTCTTCGGATTCGGATATGCCACTTTCAACAAAACCGCCACCGGCGAGCAATTGCTGGGATTTTTCACCCTGTTCAACGCATTGATACATTTTGCAGCAGGCGTGATATTGTTCCGACAGAAACTGGTGGACAAGCAACTTTTCTATCTCATTGTCGGCTTGGTGCTGGTATTCATCACCATCGCCATTCCGGTGCAGTTGGAGGGCAGTTGGGTGACACTGCTGTGGGCTGGCGAAGCAGCGCTGCTTTGCTGGATAGGACGTACACAAAAGGTGCCCCTCTACGAGCAATTGTCGCTTCCCCTTATGCTGCTCGCCTTTTTCAGCATCATCCACGATTGGAGAAGTGTGGACTACGACCTGTTGACGCCTTTTTTCAACGTGCAGTTCCTCAGCGGGCTTATATTTGCAGGCGCTTTCGCACTGATTGCCTGCCTGCGCACGAGCCAAAAATACCCGACAAATCTGAATCCTCAAAAGATTTGGGCTAAAACGCTTGGCATCACTGCCGTCAGCATCCTTCTGACAAGTCTGTATTTCACGTTCTACATTGAAATATATGAGCATTTCGAGCATCTGCGCCAAGCAGTTCTGGCGAATATGGATGACGAAATGAAGCCTTGGCGGGATAATGATAATATCAGGTATCGCAGGTCTGTTGGGCTTATCTGCTATTCGTTGCTGTTCTTTGCGGCGCTGACGGTGATAAACAGGTGGAAAACCCGCAACAAGGTTCTCGCCAATGTGATGCTTGGGCTGAATGTGGCTACTGTCTTCGTGTTTCTCACTGCGGGACTGTACCGGCTAAGCCTGTTGCGCGAAAATTACTTAGGCAACTATGGCGAAAGTACGGCGTTCAACCCCGTCATTCGCTACATAGCCATCCTTTTTGCGGGCGGGATGCTGGCTGTCGTCTATCGGCAAATTCGCGACAGCGAGTTCATCACAAAAGCCCTGCACGTCCCGACAATGCTGTTTCTGCATCTTGCCATCCTCTGGATTGCCAGCAGCGAACTGCTCAACTGGTTGGACATTGCCGGTTTTGAAGGCGACCAGTCCTACAAACTTGGGCTGAGCATTCTGTGGGGCGTTTATTCGCTGTGGCTGATAGTGTTGGGCATCCTGAAAAGGCTGAAATACCTGCGTATCGGCGCTATTTCATTTTTCGGTCTTACCCTCGTCAAGTTATTTTTCTACGACATAGCGCATTTAGACACCGTTGCCAAAATGGTCGTATTAGTTTCGCTGGGTATTCTGTTGTTAATCATTTCGTTTCTTTACAATAAGTACAAACATATCATTTATGAAGAAAAAGACCCTCATTAGCCTTGCCTTGTGGGGATGCCTCGTCAGCCTGTGGGGACAAACGGACGAGTATGCCTGTCGACGCGAAATCACCGGTATTACGGAGCGATGGCATAAAATCCGTTTGCCGGATAATATTTTCGCACACGCAACCTCAGATCTGCACGACCTGCGGATATACGGCGTCACGCAGGAGGGCGACACCATCGAAGCACCGTATTTGCTGCAACCAACGGACGACAAAACCATCGAGAAAGAGGTAAACTGCAAGATTATCAATACCGCTCACAATGCACAAGGCTATTACTTTACCGTTGAGATGTCTTCGCCTATAGAAACCGCCAACCGGCTTGAACTCCGGTTCGGACAGCGAAATTTCGACTGGCAGATACGCCTCGAAGGCAGTCAGAATCAGCAGGAATGGTTTGTCCTTACTGAAAACTACCGTATTCTGTCCATCAGCAACTCCCTGACGGATTATCGCTTTACGGAGATTGTCTTTGCCGATGCCAAATACCGCTATCTGCGACTGTGCGTGGCAAGCGATGAGCAACCGGACTTGCAGCAGGCGTCTGTCAGCCGTTACGAGCGTATCGCAGGCGATTTTCGCAGTTATCCGGCAACAATAGTCGGCAACAAAACCGACGACAGCCGGAAAACCTCTGAAATAGAGGTGACGCTGGCGGATTTTCTGCCCATCAATTTTATCCGTCTTCATATTGATGAATCCATTGATTATTACCGCTCTGTGAACATTTACGCCCTTACAGACAGTTTCAAAACCCAGCAGGGATGGAAACCAAATTATCGGCAAGTGACGTATGGCGAAGTGAGTTCGCTGGAGAAAAACGAGTTACGTTTTTCCGATGTGGTAGCAAAAAAATGGCGAATTATCATTCACAACCAGGACAATCCGCCTGTTTCAGTGAATAAGGTTGAAATGCAGGGCAATATCCCCGATGTTTTGGTGCGATTTAGCCGCGAAGCCAAATATTTTCTGGCTTATGGCAACCCGAAAGCAAAATATCCGCAATATGACATAGAACGTTTTGCGGATAAGGTGCCCAATGAGCCGATATTACTCGCACTGGGAGAAGAAGTGGTTGTGAAAACGTCGAACAGCAACAGTTCCGTTTCGCCGCTGTTTGCCAACAAACTGTGGTTGTGGGGCGTTATGGTGGCGATTATACTGCTGTTGGGCTGGGGTTCGTTGAAAATGCTTCGGGAGAAGAAATAGATAGTGATTCAATTGTGATACAATGGTGATACAGTGGTGATTCAGTTGTGATTCAATTGTGATTCAATTGTTCAGGCGTAATTTTTAATTCGTAATTCGTAATTATGAAAAGAGGTATTTTAGTTTTTTTGTGTTTCAATATGGTCGCTTTGCATGGTTGGGCGGGGAATGACAATTATCCATCGGGCGCCCGTTCGGCTGGTGTGGCATCGGCGTCTGTCGCTTTTTCGGATATATGGTCGTCTGCCAACAATCAGGCAGGATTGGCGTATATCGAAAAGTCAACGGCTGCTTTTTACTATGAAAACCGCTGGAATGTGCAGCAATTATCCGTAAATGCCGGAGCCATAGCGGTTCCCGTCAAATCCACCGTTATTGGACTGAATTACCGCCATTTTGGATTTTCACAATACAGCGACACGAAATTGGGGCTGGCTGTTGCCAAAAAATTATGGGAGAAAATAGCCGTAGGCGTGCAAATGGACTATTTTCACACTTATTATGCTTACGATTACGGACAGTTCAACATGCTAAGCGCCGAAATCGGTGTCCAGTACGAGCCGGTAAAGAATCTGAAAGCAGGAGTGCATCTGTTCAACGTAACGCACAGCAAGCAAAAAGCCAATCCTGACGAATATATTCCCACCGTTATGCGATTCGGGTTGAGTTATACGATAAAGGATATGGCAACCGTGAGCGTGGAAACGGAAAAAGACAGGCGAATGAAGGCGGTTTTCAAGGCAGGATTGGAGTTTAAACCTGTCGGCAATCTGTATTTGCGCTATGGCATGTCCAACGGACTGATGTATCAATACGCATTTGGCGCAGGTTATGCGTGGAAACATTTTTCTTTCGATATGGCGTTCAGTCGCCACCGGTTGTTGGGCTACAGCCCGCATCTTTCGCTGATAGCCACGCTTTGATAAGAAATTTGTATCGTAAATATCTTTCGCACCCGCCGACAGGCTAACGGCTTTGCCCGCAACCGTTCCGCTTACGGAGCCAAGGGAACTTCCGTCCACCATGTATGCCAGAAGCGCCAGCATCTCAAAAAATGATGTAGCCCAAAAAATGACATTTTTTCCATGATAAACAAAAAAGCGCTATATTTGCAGTGTGATTTGTAAACAAGTTGTAAACCAAAAGCGTTATGAATATGCAAACAGCAGTGAAAGCAAGAAAGTCAGTTACCGATAGCATCACGTTAGAGTACAATAAAGACAATCCGATGGCTAAAATGACGTTGGATTATATTATTAACTTGGGAGTTTTCCAAGTTAGGCGCAAAAATGCGATTGATTTAGCATTAGACGATGTAAGAAACGGGCGAGTACATAGAGTTGCAAACCCAAAGAACATTTTAAATATATTTCCACTACTTTTGTCATCAAAATTTTGAAGGATGGATTATCATATAAACCCTGACGGTTATTACGGCTCTTTTGGTGGCTCCTATATTCCCGAAATACTTTATGCCAATGTAGAGCGTTTGCGGGAGGCATATCTCCGCATCGTCGGCGAGGAAAGTTTCCGGAAGGAATTTCGCTCGCTGCTGCGCGATTATGTTGGTCGCCCTTCGCCGCTTTATCCGGCTAAGCGGTTGTCTGAAAAATACGGTGCCCGCATCTATTTGAAACGCGAAGACCTCAACCATACGGGCGCTCATAAAATCAACAACACCATCGGACAGATATTGCTGGCTCGCCGAATGGGCAAGACGCGCATCATAGCCGAAACGGGCGCCGGGCAACACGGCGTGGCTACTGCCACCGTGTGTGCCTTGATGAATATGCCCTGCGTGGTGTATATGGGCGAAACGGACATTGCGCGACAGGCGCTGAACGTCCGCAAGATGGAAATGCTGGGCGCTGAGGTGCGCTCCGTCACCAGCGGCAACAAAACGCTGAAAGATGCTTGCAACGAGGCTATCCGCGACTGGTGCTGCAATCCGGCAGACACGCATTACATCATAGGCTCTACGGTGGGACCACACCCCTATCCCGATATGGTAGCACGCTTTCAGGCTGTCATCAGCGAAGAAATAAAATGGCAGTTGACCGAGCACGAAGGGCGCGACTATCCCGACTATCTGATTGCCTGCGTGGGCGGCGGAAGCAATGCTGCCGGCACCTTCTATCACTATCTGAACGACACAAGGGTGAAGTTGATTGCAGTGGAAGCGGCAGGTCACGGTATCGACAGCGGCGAGTCTGCCGCCACTATCCGTCTGGGACGCGAAGGCATCATACACGGAAGCCGCACCTTAGTAATGCAGACCGACGACGGACAAATTATCGAGCCTTATTCCATCTCCGCCGGACTGGACTATCCGGGCATCGGTCCCATCCACGCCAACCTTGCCACTTCCCGTCGCGCCGACGTGCTTGCCGCCACCGACAACGAAGCGCTGCAAGCCGCCTTTGAACTGACCGCCACCGAGGGCATCATACCGGCACTCGAATCAGCCCACGCTCTGGCAGCCCTTGCTATGATTCCTTTCCACCCCGAAGAGGTGGCAGTGCTCACCGTTTCCGGTCGCGGCGACAAAGACATGGATACCTACCTGTCGCATTTCGGAAAATGAAACCGTGTTCGGAAGATTAATTTTGATACTGCTACATCTCACTGGGCGATGCCAGCGCTATTATTGCTAAAAGGCTTTCAGCCTTGCGCTGTAGTCCCGCAGGAACGGGACAGAAACATCCGCCGTAATTCGTATTTTTTAATTCGTAATTGAAAAAAACCAAAAAAAACTTTCAAAAAACATCTTATTCAAAAAAATGATTATATTTGCACCGTCTTTTGAATGGAACTTTTATGTACAGTGTGAGCAACAGGTCTGGTGTTGATAACTTTTTTCGCCTTTTTGACGAAAGGTTTTGCGGTGTGCTGAAATCTTTTACACACACACACACACACACACACACACACACACACACACAGCGCAGACATATATAATATATGTACGCCCGCGCGTAATCTACAAAACTTTTTTCCGAAACGATACCCTGCCGTCACTTATTTTTTATCTGACGCGGTTATTTTTTGTTACCCCTCCATCAAGGGGAAATTTCTCTCCGGATATTTTAAATCATCATATCATCTAAATTAAATCACCTATAAATTAAAACCAAAATGAAAAATTTTACTTATTTACTCATTATGCTCTCCCTGTGGGGATGGCAAAACAGCGCGCAAGCGCAAATCTCGCTTGCCGACTTGCTCGCAAGCCCAACAGACGTTATCGCGAACCCGGGCGGTTTGCCGTTTACACACAACGGCGCTTTTGGACCGGGGGGAGTATCGCCATTAGTAGCCGGAGAGGACGGAAAATTCCGTAACTCGGGCGAAAATTATTACGCGAACGCCTATCAAATCACCCTTGCGGCGGGCGACCGGATCCAAATCCTCCACGATGCTGTTCCTGACGCTTTTCTTTACCTCTTTAATGCGGCAGGAACTCGAATGGCTTTCGATGATGATGAGGGCAGGAACCACGGCGGTGGATGGCGGGCTTCCTACATCGATTTTACAGCAAGCACAGCCGGCGCCTACTTGATTGTCGCTACCACTTATGATCCTAACAGCACAGGCTCTTATACCCTTTCCGTGAGTGCCCTGATAGAGATAACAGCCATTACAGCCGCTCCTGCTTCCATAGAGGTGCCTTTTGATGAGTATCCGCAGGATGAATTATACCGTCAGGTAACACTCACCGGTTCCTACGCAGGCGGAACGGTAACATTCCAAAGTGACAATTGGTCTTTGAACGAAATTTCGAGAAAATATGTCTATTACCCCCAAAACAGCGACCTGCCATTCGGTTTTGCATTTGCTGCTATGGATGATGAAGACCTGCCACAGGTGACTGTCACCCGTCCCGCATTTGCTGTTGACAAAATCATCACTCTCCCCCATTCCGAGCAGTTGCAACTGACCGATAATACTGTTGTATGGCAGTTTACACTTTCCGAGGATGCCGTAGTGTCTTTTGCAGCAGCCGGTTTGGCAGCCGGTGAATCGCTTCATTTTACACTGCTTGACCAGAATAAAGACCCTTTTGGTGATGGATCTTTTGATGATGCATTTAATCGCGACAGGGGTCCTCTTCAGGCAGGTACCTGGTATGTAATGCTCCGCAACGATCATCCTCTCGCCAGCCTCTCGGTAGAGTTCAGTGTTCAATTGAGTCCTTCCGTGGTTTACACTGCGCTTGCCTACACTCCGATGACCGTTGGAACTCCTGTAAACGGCTCGTTCAACCAAAACAGTACAACGGTACTCAATCCGGACTTGCCCGTCATAGGCGCCGGATATTCATTTGCCGCCACCAAAGACAAACACTATCGAATTACTTATACATTAAATTCTTCAACCAATACGTATCTTGATGCGGCACTATTTTTGCTCACAGGCGGCGAACTGCAAGGCGATAAAAATAATTGGAACGGTGACTTTTTGTATGGTGTTAGTGATTATGCTAATGGCACATCGCTTACCGTTTCATTTACTTATACAGCCAACGCCACCGGCAACTTGCGTTTGCTTCCAATTGCCTATTTTGGGAGTGACGAAGTGTCATACACGCTGTCTGTGACGGAATTGCCTATAGTGGTTTACACTGCGCTTGATTACACTCCAATGACCGTTGGAACTCCTGTAAACGGCTCGTTCAACCAAAACAGTACAACGGTACTCAATCCGGGCTGGTCCGACATAGGCGCCGGATATTCATTTGCCGCCACTGCAGGGGAACGCTATCAAATTACTTATACATTATATTCTTCGACCAATACGGATCTTGGTGCAGGACTATTTTTGCTCACAGGCGGCGAACTGCAAGGCGATCAAAATAATTGGAATGGTGATTACTTGTCCCATTCAACTAGTAGTGTTTAC
>JAITTD010000301.1 GCA_031287245.1 Bacteroidales bacterium | reverse complement strand
CTTATCTGCCTGCACCGGAATTTATCAAAGGCGACGATTATACCAAAGTTTTTATCTATCCGAAAAAAACTTTTGCGCAAATGACCAAAGATGACCGGATACGCGCCTGCTACCAGCATTGCTGCCTTAAATATATGGTAAAAGAGCAAATGACCAATCAAAGTTTTCGGGAACGGATGGGAATAGAAGAAAAGAATTATTCGATGGTATCAAGAATAATCAAAGAAACCATTAATACTAAATTGATTAAAGAATTTGCACCTGATAATCAATCAAGAAAATTCAAAAGTTACATTCCTTATTGGGGGTAGTTTTATGTGACTGATATAAGACTACAAAGCAAATTAAGCATTTAATCTACTGATAACCAATGACATTTTTATATGACTGACATGTGACTACGTGTGACTGTTATTTGACTGAGAAGTCAATCCACTGAACTGACGCAACGTTTTTATTTTTTTTCATCTTATAAAAAACAAATCTTAAAAATATGCAGATGAAAAAAATAATTTTGCTGTCGGTGGTGGTGGTCATTACGATCACTTCTTGGCAATCGGATAATCGGTATTACTACCAGTCAGGGGATTACCGCCCGCTGTTCATGAGCCGTTCCGAACTGGAGAATTCCGTAAAATACATTCCGGAAAAACGCGATGTGAAAAACGCAGGTAAAATCTATTACCGGAAACCTTACCTCTACATGAACGAGCGCTACAAAGGCGTGCACGTTATCAACCTCAGCAATCCGGCGAATCCGGTCAATGAGGGCTTCATTCTTGCACCCGGTTGCATTGATATGGCGGTAAAGGGCAACATCCTCTATTTGGACAATGCTGTTGATTTGGTCAGTTTCAATTTGGACACGAAACAAGTGACAAAGCGCATCCAAAACGTTTTTCCCGAGCCTGCTGCGCCCGGAAATTCGTACAGTTATTTCCACGGCGACCGCCCCGAAGGTTATATTTTGGTGGAATGGAGAAAAAAATAAAAATGAAGAATATGAAAAAGATATTAAACAGAGCGAAAATTTTTCTATCACTTACCCTTGTCCTGCTGTGTGTTGCTTGCAGTGATGATGGCGGCGGTGGCGGTATCAATGATGGCGGTGGAAACAGTGTCAGCACAGACGGGAAAGGCGGCTCAATGGCGCGTTTTTCCATCGCGGGCGATATGCTTTACACGGTTTCGGTCAGTCAATTGAAGCAATTCAACATTGCCGACCCTGCCGACCCGAAATACACCGATTTGCGCGACATAAACATAGGCAATAACATCGAAACCATCTTTCCGGTGGACACCGTGCTGTACATCGGTTCGCAGGACGGTATGTACATCTATGACATCAAAGATCCGCGTTTTCCCGAAAAGATAGGGAGTGTAAGCCATATCCGCAGTTGCGATCCTGTGGTGGTGGAGGGAAATTACGCCTATATCACCCTGAACACCAATTATAGCGCCTGCGGCGCCAGCCCCAACAATGTGCTGATTATTTATGATGTACATGACCAGCGTAAGCCTGTAGAGTTGAAGACTATATCATTGTCGGGTCCGCAAGGCTTGGGCGCCGATGGCGACTTGCTTTTTGTGTGCGACAAAGGTTTGAAAATTTTTGACATTTCCCATCCCGAACAAAAGGAAACCATCAAACAAATCGGCGATTTGGCAGATGTGGACGGAGCAGAGTACATTCGTGCCGCTTATGACGTCATTCCTGCAAACGGTTTGTTGATGATGGTGGCAAACGAAGGGCTGTTTCTGTTCGATTACTCAAATTTTTCCGTGTCGAAAAATCTGACGTTTCTTGGTAAAATTGAGAAGCAATAAGAATAAAAACACTCACAATGAAAAGATTAGCAATCATTCCCTTTGTTTGTTTACTCACAGTCCATCTTTCGGCTCAGAATCAAGGAATGGAAGACGGGACAAACGAGGTAAAAGAGGTGAGGTGGCGATTCGATAAAGATAAAAATCTGCATGGGAATTTTGCTCTTACATTCCAACCCTCTCGGCTAATTACCCACCAGGATTTCCATATCGGTTATGAATTGCGTCTGAAAAAATCCAGAAGTTGGCTGCAATGGGGGCTTAGCGTGCCTTTCAGCATCAATGTGATATGGGAGGGAAAGGAGGACAAGGAGGACAACATTTACACTGATGATATTTTACTTCAATACAGCATCGGTTTGAATTTTAACTATAAATATTTTTTCCACCGCTATTTATACGTTGCGAGTGGACCGTCGTGGCATTATTACAATATTCACCGCGACTACTCCGGCTGGTTCGATTTTGAGGAAGACGGCATAAAATATACGGAGTATGGAAATCGCAAGTCCATCCAAA
Source organism: Bacteroidales bacterium (assembly GCA_031287245.1). Taxonomy (GTDB): domain Bacteria; phylum Bacteroidota; class Bacteroidia; order Bacteroidales; family UBA4181; genus JAIRLS01. Next base: position 1,171 of record JAITTD010000301.1, on the reverse strand, counting down.
AAATCAACAATTTCGGATGGAATGTAACCTGTGGATTTCAAAGAATATCGCGGAAAGGCTTCCTTATGGATGCGTATGTGGGTGTGGCTGCTCAGAAAGCCGTTTATTCCGAGCCTGATTCATACAAATACAATTCGACCATGTATTCCCGTGGCTACACCGGTTGTGTGTTCCTGATAGGCTTCAAGATAGGAGGCGCCTTCAAAACAAAAAGTTATCTTTGATAAATATTTTACTGATTATGAAAGTATTACCCATCATTTTCCTTGCCGCAGCGCTCACCGTAAATCTGTCGGCTCAAACGACAGACCCCACTGAGTACAATTGGTACAAGGACAAAAACAAGAATTATCATGCCCGTTATACCGTTTCCTTTCAGGCGTTTCACTTGTTGTACACCGCTTTGCGACTGGACGGCGAATATCGTTTGAAGGACACGCGCCACTGGCTGCAACTGGGGCTTACAGCCTACCCGTTTACCAACGATAAAATCAGTGCAGACGACCCGTACAGTTACAATAAGTACGGATGGTTACACGATGATGAATACGGGGCGATGAACGGTTACGGGGTGGATTTTAACTACAAATTTTTTCCACTGCGTTACCTTTATGTTGCCGGCGGACCTTCGTGGCATCACTTCAATTTCCGCTACTTAGACTATGGCTGGAACCAATTTAAAGAAGACGGAGTGGAATACCATGTGCAAGTAAGGGATGTGTGGAAGCAAACAGTCAACCGGATAGACTTCAACGTGATGATTGGATTTCAGAAAATATCACGCCACAGCGTCCTGTTTGATGCGTATGGCGGCATTTCCTTCCGAAAAGCATTTCACAAATACCCGGATTTGCGACATTTCGATTCGTCCGGAACGTCCCATGGCTACACCGGAGAAACTTTTATTCTCGGCATCAGACTCGGATTTGCCGGTAAACCAAGGTATTAATACAATAGTTATGTTATACAGTTGTTATACAGTTGTTATACGTTGTTATAAATTGTACCTTACGGCAGCGGTCCGTTCATCCGTTTCTCCGTTCATCCGTTCATCTTTTTTTCTTTCAAAAACCTTTTTATCTTTGCACTTTCTTTTTAAAAAACCAAACAAAATAAAAGTTTAATACTGATGTGTCTCAAAAAATATTTCTATCGTTTACCAAAAATTTGG
>JAITTD010000285.1 GCA_031287245.1 Bacteroidales bacterium | reverse complement strand
AGGATTCAACACTTTTAGCGGATCTGGCGATGGCATTATGTCAGTAGGACTGTATGAAGTTAAATCTACCACAAGAGATTGGCGATCCGATTCTTATCGCGACCGTTACACGCTGCTTTCTTTCCTTGGAAGGTTGGAATACAATTACAGGAACAAATACTATCTGTCCGGATCTGCACGTTCCGACGGTTCTTCCCGTTTCCATCCCGACCAGCGCTGGGGAACATTCTTCTCGGCAGGAGCCAGTTGGAGAATATCGCAGGAAGCATTTCTCACGGATGTATCCTGGTTGGACAACTTGTCACTGCGTGCCAGTTATGGTACGTCGGGTAACGATGACATAGGCGTGTTGTATGCCTATCAGGAATATTACCAGAAATACAGCGATTTGTATGGACAACCGGGGTATCGCAAAGATACAAACGGTGCCTCTGAGTTACATTGGGAGAAAAACCAGCAATTCAATGCTGCTGTTGATTTCAGCCTGTTCAATCGACTCAGCGGAACGGTGGAATACTATACCCGTAACTCATTAGACCTGCTGGCTCAAAAAGATCTGCCACCCTCGGCTAATGCGGGAGCAAGCGTATATAACACAAATCTGGGCGACATTGTGAACAGAGGTATCGAATTAAGCGCTTCGTTTGCAGCCATCAGAAACACCGATTTCCAATGGACGGTCAGCGCCAATTTTACCACCCTGCACAACGAAGTGACGAGTATGTCAAGCGATCCATATACTTTTGACATTTACCGCACCACCATGAAAAGAGAGGTGGGACATTCGCTCTATGAACATTTCATACCGAGGAATGCCGGCGTAAACCCCGACAACGGAAGATTGCGCTACTGGGTGAACGATGGAAGCGGCAACTGGTCAACGACAGAAAACTGGGGTGACGTTTCCTTGAACAGAGACGGACAGTATGTCGGCTCATCTATTCCCAAAGGATTCGGTTCTGTCACCAACCAGTTTGCTTACAAAGGTTTTGACTTTTCGTTCATGTGGTATGGCTCTTACGGCGCCAAAATGTATAGTTACCAGTTGCTGGAAAACTATTCCATACGCGCCGGCGTCAGCCCTGTACCGAGCATTGTGGATGGAAACAGATGGACAAAACCCGGCGATAACGCAAAATTCCCCCGCTGGTCTATGCAGGACAGAGGTTATGCAGGGCAGAATACCAATTCCGACTTGTTTATCGTCAGCAATAACTTCCTCCGACTGCGCAACCTCGTGTTAGGTTACACCATACCGAAAACAGTCACACAGAAAATAGGCATATCCAATGCCCGTATCTATGTGAGCGGCGATAATTTGCTGACATTCAGTCCGACCGTGAAGTACAGTACCGACCCCGAAACCGGACTGAGAGGCAACGACTATAATGGCAACGGCGATAACGACAGCGGTATTCAAGGCGCCAGAAGAGTGTATATGTGCGGATTACAAGTTTCATTTTAATAATTTAAAAATATGAAAAGCTTATATAAGACAATAACAGCAATATGTATAACTGCATTGACAGTATCAATAAGCAGTTGTGAAGAAGAATTAACAACCAATTCTTCAACCAGTGTGACATCCGATGTTTTGTTTGGAACAACCGATGGTTTGAACAAGTTACTTAATTCCGCTTACACCACCGTCCTTTTCGGCTACCTTACAGAAGGAGGTCAGGCAGTGGCAACGTATGTAGGCATACCCGGATTTAATCTGTATTACGACATTCCGGGACAGGATATTGTAGTGACAATCAACTATGGTATGGCTCCTGAAGATGGCTATCAGTTTAAGCCTAATCGAACCAATGCAAGTCAGGATGGCAGGAGAATATGGGGAATGATGTATCTGGTTATCAACCAGACCAACGCCATTCTTGATGCCCTGTCGGCAGCCGATGGTTCGGCAGCCGACAAAAACGCTATTGAAGGACAGTGCTTAGCCCTGCGCGGTATATGCTATTTCCATCTGATGCTGAATTATCAGCAGACTTATGCTGTAGCAAAAGACAAACGGGGCGTCATTCTGCGCACTTCCGGTAAACAGCCGATGGACTTGGGATTTTCGACTGTTCAGCAATGTTACGACCAGATTGTAAAGGATTTGTCGAGCGCCAAGACTAAACTGGCTTCTTTCAACCGGAATGGAAAATGGCAGGTGAACGCCGATGTGGCTTCGGGATATTTAGCCCGTGTTTATCAGGTGATGGGTAACTGGGACGGCGCTTTGGCAGAAGCCTCCGCTGTTTACAGCAAATACAGCACCCTGATGACAGAGGCGGAATGGTGTGGCGGTCAAGCCGACATCACGATACCCGAAATCATCTGGGCAGTTGAAAATACCAATCTCAGCAACAACGGAGAAAACACCCAGTTTGCCTACTGGCACAATCAAGACCCCAGCTACGGTGAAGGCATGTCCGATGGTCCTATCTACAATTTCCTGGCGATGTTTGTTGATCAGAAATATGTAGATTTGTTTGACGCCACGGATTATCGTGGCACCAAATGCACCAAAACAACGGGTGTCACCGATGAAGACGAAAAGTCGGTGATGTTCTGGCATCGCACAAACGCCGGTCAGGTTGGATGGCCGGCTAAATGGGCGTACAACAAATTCAAATATTATGGTGATGACGGAAAAGGAACCAAAGGACAACGCAACCTTGCGGATTATTCCATTCTGCGCAGCGCCGAAATGTTGTTGATTAAGGCTGAAGCCGAAGCAAATCTGGGACAGACCACCGCTCTTGCAACACTGCAAACCTTGCAAACAGCCCGAAATGCTCAGCTTACCACCACTACAGTAAAGGCAGATTTGCTGGAAGCAATTTACATTGAAAGGCGGAAAGAGTTGCTGGGCGAAGGCGTTACCGGCATGTACGATAACGTACGGTTACAGAAAGAACTGGTTCGCTACGCAGGAGCAAGCGGCCATTTTGCTCACGGTTTGACCAATCTGGATGTAATTGTCGAAAATGTTGAAGCACGGTTGCCTTCTAACGACTACCGTTACTTCTGTCAGATTCCAGAGATAGAATTTGCCAACAACAAAGCGATAGATCAAAAAGACCAAAATCCTCCCAGAGGACAGTAAACTGGGTGATGTTTCAAAAGAACAGGGGCGAATTTCGTCCCTGTTTTTTTATCCATCACCTCCGAAATTGTCATCCAATTAATAATAGGAAAAATGACGAATGAATACACAAAAATTTTCGGTAACTCCCTCATTATATTATTATATACTTTTGTTATTCCATTAAAATGAAAAGAAATAAAACAAACATCACACTAAACACTCTAAATATCAATTGCTAAGAAAAATATTTCCGTTTTTTCCAAAAAAAATCGCACAGTGCTATAAAATTGCACTCCTTCTGCGTATCTTTGTGCCGAGAATTCATTTAAATATTTTATTATGGATACAAATAAAGAAAATGTGATAGAAATCTTAAAAAAGAATAAATATTCTTTCACAGAAGAAGAGAATCAAATCAAAGTGAAATTAGCACCACGATTTTTTTTAGTGATTTGCTTTCAACATGAACAACAAAACGGTTGCTATACTATTCCAAAATATTCATTTAGAACAGAATGTTTGGTTATCATTTTCAGTATTATCATGTTTTCTGTTCTTGTCTTCACCCATAGCAATTTCAAACCTCCATTCTCTGTACCGCCGGGTATGTCTGTCTTAGCATTATTAGTGTTATTCTGGATTTTCAGATTATTTTATTATCAAAGACGAATATCTGTCATCAAGAAAAAGTTACAGATCATCTAAAAAGATTGTTTAAGCATCTTAATATTTTATTAAACAGTGGTGTGCCTATTTTACTGGTGATGTTTTGGATTGATGATTTCCAACTATGCCCGCATGGGCGCAATATTTGAGCAACGTCAGTCCGCAAGCAGGTTGTTTCAGAGACAAGTTATTTCGTCTTCTTGAGGAAGTTCTCGATCATCTTTTCGCCCTGCGGTGTGAGCACAGATTCGGGGTGAAACTGCACACCCCGCACGTCGTATTTCGTGTGAGCCAGCGCCATAATGTTGCCGGCATCGTCCACAGCAGTGATGCGAAGGTCGGCAGGAAAGCCCTCGCGATTCACAATCCACGAGTGATACCGTCCCGCATCGATGCGGGCAGGCAGGTCGGCAAAGAGCGGGTCGGGTGCAATGATGTTGACAGGCGTGGCAATGCCGTGATACACATCGCCCATGTTGTGCAATGTGCCGCCAAACGCCTCGCCGATAGCCTGCAAGCCAAGACATACCCCGAAAATGCTCTTCACCGGCGCATATTGCCTGATGAGAGGCAGCAGCACACCGGCTTCCGACGGTATGCCGGGACCGGGCGACAGAATGATTTTATCGTAAGCCGCCACATCCGTGAGTGCTATTTTGTCGTTGCGCACCACCGTCACATCTTCAAACCCCAACTTGCGCACAGCGTGTACAATATTGTAGGTAAACGAATCGTAATTATCAAAAACCAGGATCTTCATTTAATTATGAATTATGAATGAAATTAACCACCACTATGTATCACTATTGAATCACTATGTATCACCACCGAATCACTATTGTATCACCATTGACTACTGCCAGTTCCCCAGCGCCAGATCAATCGCTTTTTTCAGCGCTTCCAGTTTGTTATTCACTTCTTTCAGTTCGCTTTCGGGCTTGCTTTTGGCAACGATGCCGGCGCCTGCCTGAAAATAGAGTTTGTTGTTGCGGCTCAGGAATGAACGGATGGTGATTGCCTGATTTATATTGCCGTCGAAGCCGATATAGCCGATGCACCCGCCATAAATACTGCGTGGGTGTTGTTCTATTTCGTCAATCAGCTGCATAGCCCGCACTTTGGGGGCGCCTGACAGCGTGCCTGCCGGGAAGGTATCGGCAAACAGGCGAATACGGTTCGCATCGGCGCTCACTGTGCCTGTCACCCGCGACACCAAATGGATGACGTGCGAATAAAACTGCACTTCCTTAAAGGACTTCACTTCCACGCCTGTAGCATTGCGGCTGAGGTCGTTGCGGGCAAGGTCAACCAGCATCACGTGTTCGGCGTTTTCTTTCGGGTCGTTGAGCAACTGCCGAGCCAGTTCCTCGTCTTTCGCATCATCGCCGGTGCGGTGGAACGTGCCTGCTATCGGATCGATGGTTGCCTTGTCGCCTTCCACCTTCACGTGGGTTTCGGGCGAAGACCCGAAAATACGATACGACCCGAAATCAAAGTAAAACAGATAGGGCGATGGATTGATGGAACGCAAGGCGCGATATACCTTGAAATCATCGCCTTTGAAACCCTGTTCGAAGCGCCGCGAAAGGACAATCTGGAACACATCGCCGCGCAGACAGTGTGCGATGCCCTTTTCAACAAATTCCTTGTACTGCTCGTCGGTGATGGGCGAGGTTACCTCTCCCTGTATGCTGAAATGGTATGAGGGAAAATTGCGGCTTTCCAGCACTGCAATCAGGTCGTTCACTTTGCTTTCCTGTCCTTCGCAAAGGTTTTCGGTGATGGTCATCCGGTTGTGCAGATGGTCGATGGCAATCACAAAACGGTAGAGAATATAGGTCATTTCGGGCAACGAGCCTGTTTCCTCGTCGGTGTTGCTCACAGGGATGTGCTCGAAATAGCGCACAGCATCGTAGGCGGTGTAGCCGAAAAAGCCGTTCAGTTTGTCTTTTTCGCCGCTCACCTCAAAATTGTGGACAAAATCGTTCAGGGCGTCTTCCACGCTGAGCGACGAGTCGATGGTGCGCACTTCGAGGCTGCCGTCGGGATACTGCTCAGTGACTTTATACTGCTTGACGCTGAAACGCGCCAACGGCTCAATACCGATGAACGAATAACTGTTGTCCATGGCATGGTAGTCGGAACTTTCCAACAATGCCGATTCGGGATACATGTCCCTCACTTTCAGGTAGATGCTGACAGGCGTTTGCGTGTCAACCAGTTGCGTTTGTGTGATGGTTTGAATCTTTGTTTTCATTTTATTTTTGATTTAATCGTTTGTTATATCCACAATATCCTCTTCGATACGCAGGTTGTCGATGATGAAATGTTGGCGGTGGGGGGTGTTTTTGCCCATATAGAAGATAAGCATTTCCTGCACTTGGTCTGTTTTGTTGAGTAAAACGGGGTCTAAACGAATGTTTTCGCCAATGAAACCGGCAAATTCGTTGGGTGAGATTTCACCTAACCCTTTGAATCGCGTTATTTCCGCCGAAGCGCCTAATTTTGACATCGCTTTTTCCTTTTCTTCGGGCGAGTAGCAATAATGGGTTTCCTTTTTGTTGCGCACGCGAAACAAGGGCGTTTGCAGAATGTGCAGATGCCCTTTGCGGATGAGGTCGGGGAAAAACTGCAGGAAGAAAGTAATGAGCAGCAGCCGGATGTGCATCCCGTCCACGTCGGCATCAGTGGCTATCACCACTTTGTTGTAGCGCAGGTCGTCCATGTCTTCTTCAATGTTGAGAGCGGCTTGCAGCAGATTAAATTCCTCGTTTTCATACACCACCCTTTTGGTCATGCCGAAAGTGTTGAGCGGTTTTCCGCGCAGGCTGAATACCGCTTGCAAACTGGCATTGCGCGATTTGGTGATGCTGCCGCTTGCCGAGTCGCCCTCGGTGATGAACAAAGTTGACTGGTCGGCGGCGGCGTGTTTGTCCGTATAGTGAATGCGGCAGTCGCGGAGTTTTTTATTGTTCAAACTGGCTTTTTTAGCGCGTTCTTTGGACAGTTTGCGGATGCCCGACAGTTCTTTGCGCTCTTTTTCCGCTTCCTGTATCTTTTGAAGTATCACGTCTGCCACATCTGCATGTCGATGCAGGTAATTGTCCAATTCCTTCTTCACAAAATCGCCGATGAACTTGCTGACGGTCAATTCGCTGCCCGGCGCCATCTCTCGCGACCCCAATTTGGTTTTGGTTTGCGATTCGAACATCGGATTTTCTATTTTGATGCTGATAGCGGCAATGATAGATGCGCGGATGTCTGCCGTGTCAAAATCTTTTTTGTAAAACTCGCGAATGGTTTTCACGTAAGCCTCGCGGAATGCCTGCTGGTGCGTTCCCCCTTGTGGCGTGTATTGTCCGTTGGCAAAACTGTAATATTCTTCGCCATAATGTTGTGTGCTGTGGCATACGGCAATTTCAATGTCGTCGCCTTTCAGATGGATGGGCGGATACAGTCCGGGTGCGCTCATGCTGTCTTCCAGCAAATCAAGCAGCCCGTTGGCAGAACGGTAACTCGTGCCGTTGAACACAATGGTGAGACCTGCGTTCAGGAAGGTGTAGTTTTTCAGCAGTTTTTCAATGTATTCGGGCAAAATCAGATATTCGCCGAAAACCGAACTGTCGGGAGTGAAACGTATCAGTGTGCCGTTTTTTTGATCGGTGGCAGTTTCGGGCAAGTCTTCGGCTACATAGCCTTTTTCAAAAGTGATGGCTTTGGTTCTGCCGTCGCGGAAAGATTGGATGGTGAATTGCGATGACAGGGCGTTGACCGCTTTGATACCTACACCGTTCAGCCCTACGGATTTTTTAAACACCTTGGAGTCGTACTTGGCGCCGGTGTTCATTTTTGACGCCACGTCCAGCACTTTTCCAAGCGGAATACCCCGCCCGTAGTCGCGAATAGATACCTGGTGCTCTTCGGTAATCTCCAAATCAATCTGTTTGCCGTGCCCCTCCATATATTCGTCGATGGAATTGTCCATCCCCTCTTTTACGAGGACATACACCCCGTCATCAGGAGCCGAGCCGTCGCCCAGCTTGCCAATGTACATACCGGGGCGCAAGCGGATATGCTCCCTCCATTCCAGCGTTTTGATACTATCGTCCTGATATTCCGTACTCATGTCTATTTCGTTTAACGTGACAAAAGTAGCGCTTTTTTTTTTCTGTACCAAGAAAGTTATTCACCGTCCGCTTCCTCGCCATGCAGAGACGCGGCATGCCATGTCTCTACATTTTGCTTGCGTCCTTTCAGATCCTTCAAAAAAGGCACATCTTTCCTCTGTAAAAAACTTTTTCCATTGTACGCTGGACAATGAAAATTCCGCCCACTGAAATGGGGACTGTCAGCCTGCAATCACCTCATCCATCGGTATGTCGTGTGGCTCAATGGGGAGGCGATCTAAAATCTGGAAATCGAAACACACCC
>JAITTD010000077.1 GCA_031287245.1 Bacteroidales bacterium | reverse complement strand
AACAGTATCAAAATGAAGGATTTTCATGCCTGTACTGCGTATTTCCGCCACTTCTCAATCGCCTGCGCCATATCTTCCGGCAGTTGCGTCTCAAAAAGCATTCGCTTGCCGTTTGCGGGATGGTCAAATGCCAGCGAACGTGCGTGTAGCGCTTGTCGTGGCAGTATGGCGAAGCAGTTGTTCACAAACTGCTTGTATTTGGTGAACGTGGTACCGCGCAGAATCTGGTCGCCACCATAGCGGCAGTCGTTGAACAGGGGATGCCCGATGTGCCTGAAATGCGCCCGTATTTGGTGCGTTCTGCCGGTTTCGAGGCGACATTCCACCATGGTCACATATCCGAAACGTTCCACCACCTGATAGTGGGTGATAGCTGGCTTCCCGTCGGAACCGTCAGGAAACACCCACATTTGCATACGGTCGCGCGGATTTCGACCGATATTCCCGTCAATGGTGCCGCTGTCTTCCGCAAAATCACCCCACACCAACGCCAGATAGCGACGGTCAATAGAATGTTCGAAAAATTGTGACGCCAAATGGTTCAGCGCTTTTTCCGTCTTGGCAACTACCAAAATTCCCGAGGTGTCCTTATCAATGCGATGCACTAATCCGGGACGCATCTCGCCACTTTGAAACAGCGGCAAATTGCGCAGATGATAAGTCAGCGCATTCACCAAAGTGTCGGTATAGTTGCCGTGTGCGGGATGCACCACCATTCCCGCCTCTTTGTTTACCACTATCAGATGTTCGTCCTCATAGACTATGTCAAGTGGAATATCTTGCGGGATAACCGTCGTATCGCGCGGCGGATGTGCCATCACCACAGAAATTTCGTCCAACGGCTTCACCTTATAACTTGATTTCACCGCAGTGCCGTTCACTAAAATGCAACCGGCATCGGCGGCAGCCTGCACCTTGGTACGTGTGGCGTTCTCAACCCGCGCTGTCAAAAATTTATCAATACGGGTAAGCGCTTGCCCCCTGTCCACCGTCCAGTGGTACGATTCGTACAATTCATTGGTTTCCGGCAATTCGTTTTCGTCTGTTGTCATCCATTTTTGCATCTGACAAAATTAGTGAAAAATTTCATTAAATTACATTTGTAATTTTTATTTAGAGTTTTTTTTCATAATTTTGTGAAATTAAAGATTGATATATGGTTTTACTGCATTGCCCAGTCATAATAATCGTCCGAATTGTGCTTCCCCTGGTGGTTGTGGGGATTGTTCTGCTGATTTATCTATCGAAAAAAGATCGGCAAAATAATGCTTTACTTCAAAAACAGCAGCATCTTGTTGAGCGAAAGGCTGAAATTCTTCAACAATACAAGGAATTAGAGGAAAAAATGCAGTCAACACTCAAAGAACACGAAGAATTAAAACTTGCTCACTGTACTAAAACGCAGTTATTCCAAGTAATTTCCGGTGATGTAGGAACTCCTCTGATTGCATTGAAAAACAAACTGAATGTCCTTTTGTCTGAAAACATTGAAGAAGCGAAATTTAAAGCCGAAGTGCTTGAATTGTCGCCGATAGTGAGCGATATGTCATTGTTGCTTGAAAATTTGCTGCAATGGTCGAAATATGAGGCACAGGTGCAACGTCCTAATCCACAGCATAATGAATTATCCGCTTTGGTGCAGGAAGCCACCACTTCGTTAAAATTTGCCGCTGCCGAAAAACGTGTGACGCTTGGCAGCACTATTGAAGATGGTTTACAAATATATGCTGACAGCGATATGATAAAAGCGTTGCTGAAAGCCGTTTTGCAAAATGCCATCAGTCTGCTGGCAAAAGAAAGCACTGTTGCTTTTGTGGCTGTTCGTCAAGACGCGCAAGCCGAAATTCAGGTGCAACTGCGCGGTGAGATGCCTTTGCTGGAACTGTTTTTGCAAACATTTTCGGACACAGAGTACAATTCAAACCAATCGGATGCAGGAAAATCTTTCAGTTTGGGATGGATGTTCTGCAAATCGGTGGTCGCCGACAACAAAGGCACCATAGATGTGAACAAAATCGCGGCTAATACCGTGGATATACTCATTCAATTACCTGTCTAACGCAGATACGCATCCCTTGTCAAGGGATGCGTATCTGCAACGTTTTTGGATTGAATTGAATTATAATGGATATTCTTCAAAAGCGTAAAGTACGGTGGACAGGTAGCGTTCGCCGGTATCAGGTAGCACCACTACGATGTTTTTACCTTTGTTTTCGGGCAGTTTTGCCAGTTTGGTAGCGGCAAAAGCGGCTGCACCGGACGATATACCTACCAGCAAACCTTCTGTTGAAGCCAGCAAACGACCTGTGCGGATGGCGTCGTTGTTGGACACCGGAATAATCTGGTCAACCACTGAGGAGTCGTAGGTTTTGGGGACAAAGCCTGCGCCGATTCCCTGAATCTTGTGCGGTCCCGATTTTCCACCCGACAAAACGGGAGAATCTTCCGGCTCTACGGCAACGATTTTCACGGCAGGATTCAGTTCTTTCAGACGTTTGCCTGTGCCGCTGATGGTTCCGCCTGTTCCAACGCCCGAAACAAGAATATCTATTTTGCCGTCCGTATCGCGCCAAATTTCTTCGGCAGTCGTTTTGTAATGGATGGCAGGGTTGGCAGGGTTTTCAAACTGCTGTAAAATGACTGCGCCCGACAGTTCTGCTTTGAGCGCTTCTGCTTTGGCAATGGCGCCTTTCATACCTTCCGAACCGGGTGTCAACACGAGGTTAGCGCCCAGCGCTTTCAGCAGGTTGCGACGTTCCAAACTCATGGTTTCGGGCATGGTGAGCGTCAGTTTGTAACCCTTTGACGCGGCTACAAACGCCAATCCTACGCCGGTATTGCCGCTGGTCGGCTCAATGATGTCGGCGCCGGGTTTCAGGATGCCCTTTGCTTCGGCGTCTTCTATCATCGACAAGGCTATTCTGTCCTTGACGCTTCCTGCCGGATTGAAATATTCCAACTTGGCGATTACTTTCGCCTGTAACTCTTGACTTTTCGCGTAAGCAGCCAAATCCAATAAAGGGGTATTGCCTACTAAATCTGTTAATTTTTTTGCTATTTTTGACATGATGAATTGATATTAATTTCTGCAAAGATACGGCAGATTTTTTTCTTTCGTTATACCACGTTTGTGGTATTTTTTGTTTTTTAATGCAGAATTTTAAAAACCATTTCCCGCATCAGGTCGCCATTAGTGGCAGACATGGTGCCTTCCGCTCCTTTTGACTTCATATCGTACTCACGCAGAATAGATATGATGTTCACCACCTTGGCAGCAGGGTATTTTCGTGCAGCTGCCTCGTACTGCCTGACGAAGTAGGGATTTATCTTCAAGGCAGTTGCCGCTTTTGACTTATCTGCAAGGTAATGGTAGGAAAGCACTTTTACAAAGTAGCCAAACAGGGTGGAAATCACCATTACCATCGGGTTATCGTTGGGGTTGGCTTCAAAATGGTTGACTATACGGTTTGCTTTCAGCACATTCTTCTCCGACAGGGCGTTTTGCAGTTCAAAAACATTGTAGTCCTTGCTGATGCCGACATTGCGTTCAATATGTTCGGGCGTGATTTGCCGTTCTTTGCCGCCGGAAAGAACAATCATCAGTTTGTCCAATTCGTTGGCTACCTTGCCCAAATCGGTGCCCAAATAATCGGATAGCAGTTTGGAAGCCGCCGGAACAATGGTGTAGCCGCTGCCAGACAGATATTTGTCAATCCATTCGGGGATTTTATCCTCATACAACTTCTTAAATTCCAGTATGACTGCCGTTTTTTCTAAAACTTTGTACAATTTTAGCCGTTTGTCCAAGGTTTTGTACTTGTAGGCAACCACCAAAATGGTGGATTGAAGCGGCTTTTCAGCATAATAATGCAGTTGGTCAATCTCTTTCATGTTTTGCGCTTCCTTCACTATCACCACCTGCCGCGCCGCCCCCATCGGGTAACGCTTGGCAGCGTCTATCACGGCATATATCGTTGTGTCCTTGCCGTAAACTACTGTCTGGTTGAAGGCTTTTTCGTGCTCTTGAAGCGCGTTGTTGGCAATGTAGTCGGTGATGACGTCAATAAAATAAGGCTCTTCGCCCATTAAAAAATAGACGGGACGGTATTGACCGCTTTGTAATTCCTTTAATATCTGCTCGTAACTCATTGTCGGACAATATTGGATCAAACTGCAAATATACAAATTGTTTCGACTTTATGAATTAATTTTATTTTTTTTATTTTTAATAACCACAGAGACCACACGTTCTCTTTTTAATACCGATTTTTTCCATTATTCCCGATTTTTGTTTAATTTTTAATGCTCTCATAAA
>JAITTD010000275.1 GCA_031287245.1 Bacteroidales bacterium | reverse complement strand
GTGGGGTAGTTGCCGGTGAAATACCAGTCGCCGGTATCGTTGGGGCAGGCTTGATGCAGGTTCTCGATAGACTGGTAAATGATTTCTATTTCTGCTTTGATTTCGGGCGTACGAAGCATTTGGGCGATTTTTGACGATATTTCCCTCGGGCAGAATGGTTTGTATATTTCCTTCACATAATTGACCATCTGCGTGGCAGGTAATTTTTCCTGCGCCTTGCATTTGTTGTACACATCGTTGATGACGGACGTTTTACCGCTTTCTTTGAGCAGTTCGACAGCCGCTTGAAAGGCTACAAAATCACCCAGGCGTGCCATATCAATGCCGTAGCAATCGGGATAGCGGATTTGTGGCGAAGAGGATACAAAAACGATTTTCTTCGGTCCCAGTCGGTCAAGTATTTTGATGATGCTCAGTTTGAGCGTCGTGCCGCGCACAATAGAGTCGTCAATGATGATCAAATTGTCAACGCCCTTGCGCAGCGTGTCGTAGGTGATGTCATATACGTGTCCTACCATGCTGGCGCGGCTTTTGTCCTGCGTGATGAAGGTGCGCAGTTTGGCATCTTTGATAGCCACCTTTTCCATGCGGGTGTGTACGTTCATTATTTTGTCGAGGCGGGCAGGTGTCAGTTTGTCGCCTGCTTCGAGAATGAGCCGCTTTTTCCGTTCGTTCAGATATTCGTCGGACGCTTCAATCAGCCCAAAGAAGGCTGTTTCGGCTGTATTGGGGATGTATGAGAATACGGCGGTGTCCATATTGTGATGGATGGATTCCAGAATGTCGGGCAACAGCAGTTTGCCGAGCATTTTCCGTTCTTTGTAGATATCCTTGTCGCTTCCGCGCGAAAAGTAGATGCGTTCAAACGAGCACGACCGGCGTTCCTGCGGTTCCAAAACCATTTCTTCGGAAACATTGCCGTTGGCTTTCACAATAACAGCGTGACCGGGTTTGATTTCTGAAACCTGCGCAGCATCGAGGTTGAAAACGGTTTGGATAACAGGTCTTTCGGACGCCACCACTGCCACTTCCTCATCGTGGTAATAAAATGCGGGGCGTATGCCGCACGGGTCGCGGTAAAAGAAAGCATCCCCATGCCCAACGACGCCGCTGATGACGTATCCGCCATCCCATTTCTTACTTGATTCGGCTAAGACATTTTTGATGCTGAGATGGTCGGCAATCAATTGCGAAATTTCAGCGTTGTCGTGCCCCTGTTTCTTAAAAGCGTCGAATAATCGCTGGTTTTCGCGGTCAAGGAAGTGCCCTATATTTTCGAGCATGGTAACGGTGTCCGAATATCCGGTGGGAAATTGTCCCAAATCGGTCAGGATATTGAACAGGGTATCCACATTGGTGAGGTTGAAATTGCCTGCAAGAATGAGGGTGCGCGTTTTCCAGTTGTTCTGTCGCATCACAGGGTGGATGGCGTCTATCGAGTTTTCGCCGTAGGTGCCGTAGCGTAAATGCCCCAGATAAATTTCTCCTGCAAAGGGTATCTTGTTTTTCATCCACACGGGGTCGTTGAGATGTTCGGGTGTGCGCTTTCCTACTTTGTTGATGTCTATGTAAATGTCTTTGAAACAGGCATCCAATGGCGAGGGTTTGATGCTGCGTTCGCGTGCGATAAACTCGTTGCCGGGGTGCATTCCCAATTTCACACACACAGCGCCTGCACCGTCCTGTCCGCGGTTTCGCTCTTTCTCCATCATCAAATGCAGTTGTTCCAGCCCATACAGGCAACTGCCGTATTTGAACTGATAGTGTTCAAGTGGTTTCAAAAGTCTTACAAAGGCTACACCACATTCATGCTGCATCTGGTCTGTCATAGATGATTTGGGTTTTTATATTTGATTTAAATTTTAATTAAACTCTTTACTATAAAGGCGCTGGGATATTTCTTTCCTATCAGTTTCAGATAATACAGTGCCTCGGTTTTCGTTCGGAAATCGCCTACAAAAATTTGATAATTCGGCTCGGTATAGGTGAGGTAGGCGTTTATTTCGGGGAAATGTTCAGAAAAAGAGGCTTTCATATTCGAAGATTTTTGCCGTGCTGTTTGTCCCGACTGCGAGAAGATGCGAATCCTGTAACCTTGTATGCCTTTCAGTGCATAGTTATTGGCTATTCGTACAGTTAGCAGTTGTTCCACCAGCACCGGCTGAATCACTTCAATTTTTTTGTCCTTTTCGAGATCTTTCAAAATTTGCGGACGCTCGCCTGTCTGTGCCTTCATTCCGAAAGAAAAGGCGAGCAACAAAAGGAACATACAAGCATAACGAATTTTGTTTTTCATTTTAGTGATTTTTCAACACGCAAACCGATGTCATCCACTCCCAGAAGTGGCTCGTCGCGCATTCCCTGTTCATATTCAAAAGTATAAGCGCCCGTTTCCGGAAATCGCACGTTGTGTTGCCAAAGCAAACTGTTGTCAAATTTGCTGCCCAATCCGTTTCCGAGCCATTTTCCGCGTTCGTCGGCAATGCCGATTTTCACGGTGTCGCGTTGCTGTATGCCCGATGGGGTGCGAACATTGACAAACAGCCACAGTTCCATCCATTTGTATTGGCTGGTGTTGCGCACATTGATATAGACATTGCAAAGACTCGCCGTATCGGTAACATTCACTTCAAAACTCGCCATTTCGCTCTGTTTCCACCCCGTTTCCGGAATACGGAAATCGTTTTCATATATCTTTTGCCGGTCGCAGGCAACCAGCATGAAAGCGACAACGATACCTGCCATAACTACCCGTTTCATGATTGCTTGGAATTAGGATTGGGCTTTTGATCATTGCGGTTGCCGCCACCATTACCGTTGCGGTTGCGGTTATTGGGGCGATGGCGATGCTGTTGCTGTCTGTCGCCACTTTGGTTTTGTCCTTGTGGCGTTTCATTTCGCGGTCTTTGCGCTTGCTGTTGCTGCGGTTTTTGCGTTTGTTGCTGCGCTTGCGGTTGTTGAGATCTTTGCTTTCCGCCGCGTTTGCTCCTTCTTTTTCCGCGATGTTCTTCAAACCGGCTGATACTGTCCTCTCCTGCTGAATTTTGATAGTTAATATCAACCTTCTTTGCCGGTTTGCTGTCTTCGTTGTTGATTAATTCTTTGGCTTTGATACCCTGCCGGTTCATCCGGATAATTTCTTTTACCACGTCCACGTCCACCGGAATAGGCTTGGCTTCTTCGTTGTCTTTGCTTCTGTTAAACGAATACCAGATGATGCGCCTGAATATGTCGGTTTTGAAATGATAGGCTCTGCCTTGCTCGGTTTCCAAAGGGATATGAGTGTCGGGAAAGTCTTTTTGTGCGTCCACGTAGCATTTTACTTCAAAATTGAGGCAACATTTCAGTTTGCCACACTGCCCTGCCAATTTTTGGGGGTTGAGCACCATGTCCTGATAGCGGGCAGCGCTGGTGGACACTGATGCGAAAGAAGACATCCACTTGGAACAGCACAGTTCGCGTCCGCAAGTGCCGATGCCGCCCACTTTGCCTGCTTCCTGACGTGCTCCGATTTGCTTCATTTCGATGCGTATTCTGAAATGCTCGGCAAAATCCTTAATCAGTTGCCTGAAATCGACGCGATCATCGGAAATATAGTAAAATGTGGCTTTGGATTTATCGCCCTGGTATTCCACATCGCTTATTTTCATGGAAATATTCAGCGTGCTCACCATCTGTCGGGCATTTTTCATGAGTTCCTGTTCTTTCTCAATTGATTGGAACCATTTTTCAACATCAGTGGCTTTGGCTTTGCGATAGATTTTTTTCAAACCGTTTGCCGACACACCCGCGTGTTTCATCTGAACAGACACAAGGGGACCGGTCAGCGACACCACGCCGATATCGTGTCCGGGCGAGGCTTCTACTGCCACCACGTCGCCTTTGGCTAACGACAAGTCTGAACTATTGATATAATAACCCTTGCGTGTATTTTTAAAACGAATCTCCACTAAGTTGTCTGATTCGTTACAGGGAAGGTCATCCAACCAGTTAAAAACATCCATTTTATTTCGTCCACAGCAATAATGCTTCTTCCGTGGGCTCTTATCCTCCGGATTTTCAACAGGTATATGGTAACATCCTCGTGTGATGTATGTATCGTTCATATTTAAAATTGTGATTTGCAAAAGTAGTGCAAAATATTCATACCGGCGTTACAAATCCCATTTTTTTTATTGGTCTGTTATTAAGTTTTCATTGCGAGTTGTTTCTATTTCACCGCAACGCCGTTTACGACAGCCTTTTCCGGTGTCACAAACACTAATTTTCCGTCTGCGTCCTCAGCCAGAAGGAGCATCCCTTGCGACTCAATGCCTTTGAGGGTGCGGGGCGCCAGATTCACCAATACGCTCACCTGTTTGCCCTTCAAGTCTTCGGCAGTGAAATGCTGTGCAATGCCGGACACAATCGTGCGTTTGTCAATGCCTGTATCCACCAGCAATTTCATCAGTTTATCGGTTTTCGGTACTTTGACGGCTTCCAAGATGGTACCAATGCGAATATCCATTGCCGAAAAGTCTTCGTAACAAATGTCGTTTTTGGCAGGTTCCGCTTGGTAAGCCTGTTTTTCGTTGGCTATTTTAATATCGGCAAGGCGTTGTAACTGTTTTTCAATGGCTGCATCCTCAATTTTCTCGAACAGCAGCGCCGGTTCATTCAGTTGATGCCTCACAGGCAACAAATTCGTGTCACCGATTTGTTCCCATGACGCAGCCGGCAAACGAAGCATCGCTTTCAGTTTTGCAGAACTGAACGGTAAGAAAGGTTCAAGAAGCAGCGCTATGTTGGCAGCCAGTTGCAGCGATATGTTCAGGATGACGCCTGTACGCTGTTC
Source organism: Bacteroidales bacterium (assembly GCA_031287245.1). Classification (GTDB taxonomy): domain Bacteria; phylum Bacteroidota; class Bacteroidia; order Bacteroidales; family UBA4181; genus JAIRLS01. The sequence continues at coordinate 1,630 of JAITTD010000275.1, read as the reverse complement.
GTCTGTTTTGATGAGTTTCCATGGTTCGGTATCGGCAAGGTATTTATTACCGACGCGGGCAAGGTTCATTGCCTCTTTCAGGGCTTCGCGGAAGCGGTAGTTTTCCAGTGCGTTTTCAACATTCCCACGGATAGTGGCTATTTCTGCTATTGTAGCCTTGTCAAAATCTGTTAAAGCACCACATTCAGGCACTTTTCCGCTGAAATACTTCTGCGTGAGCACCATGGCGCGGTTGATAAAATTTCCATAAATCGCCACCAATTCATTGTTGTTTCTGTCTTGAAAATCCTTCCAAGTGAAATTGTTATCCTTCGTTTCGGGAGCATTGGCGGTGAGTACATAACGCAGCACATCCTCTTTGCCTGGGAAATCGGTCAAATATTCATGCAGCCACACCGCCCAGTTGCGCGAAGTGGATATTTTATCGTTTTCGAGGTTCAGAAATTCGTTGGCAGGCACGTTTTCCGGCAGGATATACGAGCCTTCCGCTTTGAGCATTGCAGGAAAGATGATGCAATGGAATACGATATTGTCCTTGCCGATGAAATGCACGAGGCAAGTATCCTCAGACTTCCAGTAGTCTTCCCATGTATCGGGCAGCCGTTCGCGGGTGTTGGATATATAGCCGATGGGCGCATCGAACCAGACGTAAAGCACCTTCCCTTCGGCGCCTTCCACGGGTACGGGTATGCCCCAGTCCAAATCGCGGGTGACAGCGCGTGGTTGCAAACCCGTATCCAGCCACGATTTGCATTGTCCGTAAACATTGCTTTTCCACTCCTTGTGACCTTCGAGAATCCACTCGCGCAGGAACGACTCGTAGCGATCGAGCGGCAAATACCAGTGTTTGGTGAGCCGAAGAACAGGCACCGAACCGCTCAGCGCAGAGTGCGGGTTCATCAGGTCGGTTGCATTCAGCGAAGTGCCGCACTGCTCGCATTGGTCGCCATACGCCCGCTCGTTGTGGCAGTGCGGACAAGTGCCAATGATATAGCGGTCTGCAAGAAACTGGTGCGCTTCTTCATCGTAATATTGCTCGTTTTCCTTCTCTACAAACAGTCCTTTGTCGTACAGTTTCTTGAAGAAATCGGATGCCGTTTGGCGCTGAATGGCGGAAGTGGTACGTGAATACACATCAAACGAGATACCGAAGCGTTCAAAGGAATCCTTGATGAGCGAGTGGTAACGATCTACCACATCTTGCGGGGAAATGCCTTCTTTGCGTGCCTGTATCGTAATGGGTACGCCATGTTCGTCGCTGCCACCGATAAAAACGACATCTCTGCCGCGCAAACGCAGGTAGCGCACGAATATATCCGCCGGCACATACACACCCGCCAAATGTCCGATGTGTACCGGACCGTTGGCATAAGGCAAAGCCGCCGTAACCAAGTATCTTTTAAACTGTTTCATTGTATTGGTAAAAAATAAATACAGCAGGTTTCCCCGCAAAATATTTGCCAAGAAAACCTGCTGTTCAAATCTTCATTCCTGATAAAAACTACCAGCTCGACTTTTTCACGCCGGGTATCAATCCTTTGGAAGCCATTTCGCGAAACACGATGCGGCTGATGCCGAACTGACGCATATAGCCTTTGGGACGACCTGTCAGCAGACAACGGTTGTGGAT
>JAITTD010000157.1 GCA_031287245.1 Bacteroidales bacterium | reverse complement strand
GGACGCGGGCGTGCGTTGTAGTTGGACGCCATGGTCATCCCATACGCGCCTGCATTGAGAAACACCAGCACGTCGCCTTCCGAAATCTCTGCTATTTTGCGGTTCCAGCCGAAAGTGTCCGTTTCGCAGATGTAGCCCACTACCGTGTAGATGCGGGGCGTTCCGTCGGGCTTTGATACATTAATAATATGATGGTAAGAGTCATAAAACATGGGGCGGATGAGGTGATTCAGACCGGTGTTGACGCCTGCAAACACTGTTGATGTCGTGTGTTTCACCACATTCACCTTTGCAGCGAGGTAACCTGCCTGACTGACTAAGAATTTTCCCGGCTCAAATTTCAGTGTCAGTTCGCGCCCATACTCTTTGCAGAAAGCGTTGAAACTCTGCGTGAGCGTGGAACCGAGCAACTCAATGTCGGTAGAATAGTCGTCGGGCTTGTAAGGCACTTTGAAGCCGCTGCCGAAATCGAGGAATTGCAAGTCAGGGAAATGCTTTGCAGCCTCAAACAGGATTTCAGCGCCTTTACCGAATACTTCAATATCCAGAATATCCGAGCCGGTGTGCATGTGCAAGCCGTCGATATTCATCTTGTATGTGTCCACAATCCGCTGGATATGCGGCAACTGGTACATGGATATGCCAAATTTGGAATCCACGTGCCCCGTAGAGATTTTGATATTTCCGCCGCCCATGATATGCGGGTTGATGCGGATGCTCACCGGCACGCTTGAACCATATTTCAGCCCAACCTGTTCGAGAATGGACAGATTGTCAATATTGATATGCACTCCCGCTGCAATCGCTGCTTCAAATTCCTGAATGGAAACGCTGTTGGACGTGTAAATAATGTCTGAAGGCGCAAAACCGGCTTTCAGCCCCAACTGCACTTCCTGAATGGAAACGGCGTCCAAGCCTGCACCCAATCCGCTGATATAGCGCATAATGTTGATATTGTTGAGCGCCTTGCAGGCATAGTGCACCCGAAGCCTTGTCCCTTCAAAAGCGTTCACTAACCGCTCGTATTGTCGTTGGATGATAGCCGTGTCATAAATATACAGCGGCGAATCGTACTTTTCAACCAGGGAAGTCACACTCAGACCCCCTATTTCATATTGTCCGTTATTGATTTTCACTTTGCTTTACATTAAAAATTTAGGCTGCAAAAATAGTAATTAATGATGAATGATTAAATTTTTGAGAGAAAATCCTCACTCGGAAAGAGAAAAATCAATAAATAACGGCAGGGGTGTTGCCCATTCGTGTTCGGAAGATGATTTTTGAGAGTGTAAACCGCTCTGAAAGAGCGAAATCAATAGCACAGGGCAACGCCCAATGGAACGGAATCCTCGCCTTTCTGTAAGCCCCAACGGGGGCGCAATCGTTGGTTCGCCTGTGATAATGCCATGTAGAGACGGTGCGCGCACCATCTCTACGTTCTGATACCGCTACATCTCACAAGGCGATGCCCTGTGCTAATGATACAGGCTCTTTCAGAGCGATTTAAATCTTCCGAACACCGCGACAATTTGAAATGCATCCTAACTGTATCTGTAAAAAGACTGTCATAATTCAGCCGAAACCACAGGTACAGCCCTTATTAATGAAGTAGAGCATACCAAAGAATAGATTTTTCAGATAAATATCAGAAAAGCGGGTTGGTTTCAGCCTGCTTTTTTTTGTGTTGTGATGGGCTTTTGCCATGACACGTTGTGGTCATCACCCATGACACGTTATGGTCGATACCCATGACACGTTATGGTCGATACCCATGATACGTTGTGGTCAATACCCATGACACGTTGTGGTCATCACCCATGACACGTTGTGGTCAATATCCATGACACGTTATAGTCGATACCCATGACACGTTGTGGTCAATACCCATGACACGTTGTGGTCAATATCCATGACACGTTGTGGTCAGCATCCATGACACGTTATGGTCAGCATCCATGACACGTTATGGTCAGTACCCATGACACGTTGTGGTCAGCATCGACCTGCGGCAGTAGTGTTCGTGTGTTCGCACTACCGCAGGCAACGCTTCGCTCGCCTGCGGTTATGAAAATCAAGCCCTTCGGGCATCAAAAAGATTTTGCCAATTTTTGCCAATTTTTGGGCTAAATTGCATAAATGAACAAAAAAGCCTAATTTTGCAGTTTGTTTATCACTACCAAAAGTAAGTATATGGATCATCCTTTATCCGTCTATAACAGCCTGACCCGCAGCAGGGAACAGTTTATTCCGTTGAATGCGCCCCATGTGGGATTGTATGTTTGCGGACCCACGGTTTACGGTGATGCCCATTTGGGACACGCCCGTCCGGCGATTACCTTCGATTTGCTGTTTCGCTACCTGTCTTTTCTCGGATATAAAGTGCGCTACGTGCGAAACATTACCGATGTGGGGCATTTGGAGAACGATGCAGACGCCGGCGAGGACAAAATAGCAAAAAAAGCGCGTCTGGAGCAGGTGGAGCCGATGGAAATAGTGCAATATTTCACGTTGCGCTATCATCACAACATGGAACAGTTGAATGTATTGCCTCCCAGCATTGAGCCACGTGCATCGGGGCATATTTTGGAACAGATGCAGTTGATACAAAAAATCTTAGATGCCGGATATGCTTACGAGAGCAACGGTTCCGTCTATTTCGATCTTGAAAAATACGCCAAAAAGTACCCTTACGGGCAACTTTCGGGGCGAGTGCTTGACGATTTGACGTCGCAAACCCGCGACCTTGATGGACAGGACGAAAAACGCTTTCCGCTTGACTTTGCCCTTTGGAAAAAAGCCTCGTCGAAGCATATCATGCGCTGGTCGTCGCCGTGGAGCGAAGGTTTCCCCGGATGGCACCTCGAATGTACCGCGATGAGCACCAAATATCTTGGCGAAACATTCGACATACACGGCGGAGGAATGGATTTGCTCTTTCCGCACCACGAATGTGAAATTGCACAATCCACCGCTTCCTTGGGACATGAATCGGTGCGCTACTGGTTGCACAACAACATGATTACCATCAATGGGCAAAAAATGGGCAAATCGTTGGGCAATTTCATCACGCTCAACGATTCTTTTGCCGGCACACATCCCTTGCTGCAAAAGGCTTACAGCCCAATGACGGTGCGCTTCTTCATACTGCAGGCACACTATCGCAGCACGGTGGATTTCAGCAACGAGGCTTTACAGGCTTCCGAAAAAGGCTTACAACGCCTGCTGGAAGGAATTTCAGTATTGGACAAACTTACTCCTGCCGCGAACAGCACGATAAGTATAAGCGGTATAGAAGAAAAATGCCTGCAAGCGATGAACGACGACCTGAACAGCCCGATGGTGATAGCCCATCTGTTTGACGGCTTGCGAATCATCCACTTAGTGAACGATGGCAAGGAAACGCTTTCCGAAAGCGATTTGCAACAGTTGCAAAAGGTGTATCATCAGTTTGCCTGGGATATACTTGGGCTGAAAGAGGAACAGACCTCCGACCGGATGGAACTGATCAGCGGTTTGGTCAATTACATCCTCGACCGGCGAATGGAGGCAAAAGCCGAAAAAAACTTTGCCGCTTCCGACCGGATACGCGATATGCTGAAAGAATTAGGCGTAGAAGTGAAGGACAGGAAGGATGGATTCGACTGGAAATTAGAAAATTAAGAGATTCATCCCGCATTTCCTAAACACTATTCACAGGACAGAGCCGAATTTTTGGTCAAAGTAATCGTATAGTCCCGTTGTGTCCCGTTTTCGGCAGTTACTGTAAAGGTTTGGGGGGTCGTAAAGTCTTGCGGACCGGAATGCCAGCGGTTATCCACCTGGAAAGTGCATTTTTCTATAGTTGCTTTCGGATCCTGACAAGTAAAAACAGCCTCTAACGCTGTGATTACTTCGTTTTTACAAACCTGCGCGGTGTTTGTCACTTCATTGGTGCCACCTCCGCCTTTTCCCCAACAATTTCCATTACATACCGTATAGCGTACCTGCCCGTCCTTCAAAATAACAATACTTGTCACATTGGTATTGGAACTGCGATTGTCCTTCTCCTTACAGCCTCCTGATACCATGGCTGCTACCAACATCCATCCTAAAATGATTCTCGTTTTCATGTCATTGTGTATTAAATAGACCCGCAAAAGTAGTGAAATATTTTTCATATTGATACATTTATATTGAAAAAATATCTATTTTTGGAAAAATTCATTTAGCAAAAATGATACGAATAGATATTCTTACAGTGGTTCCTGAATTATTGGAAAGTCCTTTTGCTCACTCCATTATCAAGAGGGCGAAAGCAAAAGGTTTGGTGGAATTGGTGGTACATAATATCCGCGATTACACAACGGATAAGCATCACCGCGTGGACGATTACGCTTTTAGCGGCGATGCGGGCATGGTGTTGATGATAGAACCTGTGTTCCGCGCCATTGCCGATCTGAAAAGCCGACACAACTATGATGAAGTGATTTACACTTCGCCCGATGGCGCACAGTTCAACCAAAAGGAAGCCAATCGCCTCTCCACTGCCGGAAATTTGCTCATTCTTTGCGGACATTACAAAGGGATTGACCACCGTATCCGCGAACATCTCATCACCAAGGAAATATCCATCGGCGATTATGTCCTCACCGGCGGCGAACTGGCGGCGGCGGTCATTTGCGATTCGGTTATCAGGCTTTTGCCCGGCGCCATGACCGACGAAAGTTCAGCCCTGAGCGATTCTTTTCAGGACAACCTGTTAGCTCCGCCTGTATATACCCGTCCGGCAGAGTTCAACGGATGGAAAGTCCCTGATATATTGCTCAACGGCAATGCCGCCGTCATTGACCAATGGCGGTTTGAGCAATCTATGGATCGCACCCAACGTCTGCGACCGGATTTGCTGGAATGAGAGCAGAAAACAACAATTTAACATTTTTCAAACTGCAAATTAATCCGTACTTTTGTCGCCGAATTTTAAAACGTTTTTATGGGGCGATTGGAAGGGAGTCAGATTATCCATTTTGAGCAGATAGGCGATGTTACATTTGTAGCCGGCGCTACAGCCCGTAATATCCGTATATCCGTCAAGCCCTTTGATGGAGTGCGGGTGACAGTGCCGCGGCGCGAAGCCCTCCAAACGGCAATGGACTTTGTGAAGCGCAAGGCGGACTGGATTCGCAAGGCGCAATCGAAAATAGCGCAACAGGAAGGCGCTTATACCGTTTTCACGCCCGAAACGCAATTTGCTACAGCTACACGCCGTCTTCGACTGTTTCCGTGCAACACATTGAATTTTCGTGTGCAAACTACCAAAGAGGAGTTGCAGATATTTTATCCCGAAAGCGCCGATTTGCTCTCAGCGCCTGTTCAGGAAACCATCCGAACCGTCATCATCGAAAGGCTGCGAAGAGAAGCCAAAGAGCGCCTGCCCGAGCGCACCGCACAATTGGCTGAACAACACGGGTTCCGTTACAAAGGAGTGAGCGTGAAAAATATGAGTTCGCGATGGGGCAGTTGTTCGGCTTGCAATCACATTAACCTGAATGTCCATCTGATGCGGTTGCCGGAACATTTACAGGATTATGTCGTGCTGCACGAGTTGGTGCACACCGTCCACAAGAACCACGCGCAGGGCTTTTGGGACTGTCTTAATCAGCACACCGACGGCAAGGCTAAACAATTGGCGGGTGGGGTGAAATTATATCACGCTTCTTTGTTCTGAACGGCTTCTTCGCGGTTACACTCTTCTATGAAGTCCAATATTTCTTCCCGTCCGCTTCGGGTGATGGTGGAAGTGTAGAAACAGGGCGGCAATTCCTCCCATGTTTCCAGCAGTTTATCCTTCAACGCTTGTATATGGCTGTTTCTTTCCCGCTGTGTGGTCTTGTCGATTTTGGTAAAAACGAGCGTCAGCGGAATTTGCAGGCTGCCCAGTGTATTGATAAATTCCAAATCGATGGCTTGTGGCGGTATGCGTGAATCTATCAGCACAAAAACATAACAGAGACTGTCGCGTTTGCCGATATAGTGGATGATGGTTCTGTCAAACTCCCGAAGCATGGATTTGGACACTTTGGCATAACCGTAGCCGGGCAAATCAACCAGATACCAACTTCCGTTGATGGAGAAATGATTGATGAGCCGTGTTTTTCCGGGCGTAGCGGATGTTTTTGCCAAACTGCCGTGGCTGCACAGCATATTGATCAACGATGACTTTCCCACATTCGACCGTCCGATGAAGGCATACTCCGGTCGATCGGGCTTGGGACAGTCTTTCAGCGCGGGGCTGCTTTTCACAAATTCTGCTTTGCGGATGAGCATCAGTCTGCCTGTTTGTAAATAACTGTCTTAATCTGTTCCTGAATGTCTTGCCATTCCTCGTCGGGAATTTTTGCACCGATCACTTCAATCACTTTTCCGGCAAGGATAGTGCCCATTTCACCACAAAGGCAATATTTCAACTGATGGTGCATTCCATAAAGAAATCCGGCTGCATACAAGTCGCCGGCGCCTGTGGTGTCTATACATTTCACAGGCAGCGCGGGAACGCGGGAAACGGCGTTGCCCACCTGAATAAGCGAGCCTTTGTCGCCCACTTTCACAACGCTTATCCAGCAATCTTTGGCGATGACTGCCAATGCTTTCTCCGGATCGCTTTCTCCGGTGTATATACGGGCTTCATCGGCGTTGGCAAACACAATGTCGGCATATTCCTTCACCAAAAAGTGCAGAAAATCAAGGTTGTCTTCCACCACATTGTAACTTGCCATATCAATAATGACATCCAAACCTGCTTCTTTTGCCAGTTCCACCGCTTTGCGGATGAGTTCGTGGTGCTGCATCAGGTATCCTTCTATGTAAAAATGGGTGTAACCCTCGAACAGTGACACGTTCAGTTCGTCAGGTTCCATCTCGCCTCCCGCACCGAGACAGGTGGCAAAAGTGCGTTCACCGTTGCGGCTGACTAACGCCAGCGCCAGTCCTGTTTCGCTGTCGCTGAATTTCATCAATGGCTTCACACCGTAATGCAGCAAATCCTTTTGGAAACTTTTGCCTAACCGGTCTTTCCCAATCTTGCCGATAAAAGCCGTTTCAATGCCCAAAGCGGCTAAGCCGCATATCGTATTGGCAGCAGACCCACCCGATTTTTCAACGGTATTCAGGTGACTGACTTTCGCTAATGCCTGATTGGAGAACGCTTTGTCCGCCAATTGCATACTGCCCTTTTGCAGGGACAACTCTTTCAACAATGTATCATCGGGAAGGGTGACCATCATGTCCACCAACGCATTTCCCATTCCTAAAACTTTCATACTCCAAAGGTATTTTTCAAATCAACGGCAAAAGTAATACAATTTTGCCGGTTAGCGATAGAACGATTGCAAATTTTCACTATGTGATACGAAAGAAATAAAAGCCCTTCCGGTAAAAAACTGTTTTCGCGCTTGGAAATCTGATGATTTTCATCTAATTTTGTCAAGATTTTTGTTCGGATAATGGTGGACAAAAGAATGATTTTGAGAATATTAGTATAGATAGAAATGATAAAGATTACTTTTCCCGACGGGAATGTGAAAGAATATGAAAACGGGATTACTGCACTTGCAATAGCGCAGCAACTCAGTCGCCAACTGGCAGAAAGTGTGCTGGCTGCTTCGGTCAACGGAGTTACTTTCGATTTGAACCGCCCTGTCACTGAGGATGCGACGTTTAAGTTGTATAAATGGGATGATGAGGAAGGGAAGCACGCTTTCTGGCATTCATCATCGCACTTGCTGGCAGAAGCCATTGAAGCGCTTTATCCCGGGACCAAATTTGGTATAGGACCTGCCATTGAGAATGGTTTTTACTACGACATTGACCTTGGCGACCGTCACCTGACCGATGCCGACCTGCCGAAAATAGAGCAAAAAATGCTCGAACTGGCACGGAGCAAAGAAACTTTCACCCGCCGCGACGTCACCAAAGCCGAAGCATTGGATTATTTCACGAAAAAAGGCGACGAATACAAGACCGAACTGATAGCAGATCTTAACGATGGTACGATTTCTTTTTACAGTCAGGGAAATTTCACGGATCTGTGCCGCGGTCCGCACTTGCCGGACACTTCGCAGATAAAAGCCGTCAAACTGACAGGTATTGCAGGCGCTTACTGGCGCGGAGATATGAAACGCAAGCAACTCACCCGCGTATATGGCATCACGTTCCCAAAACAAAAACAACTTGACGAATACCTGCGACTGTTGGAAGAAGCCAAATTACGCGACCATCGCAAACTGGGCAAAGAACTGGAACTGTTTATGTTTTCGCAACAGGTAGGGCAAGGTTTGCCTATGTGGTTGCCCAAAGGCGCCAAACTGCGCGACCGTTTGGAGGCATTTCTTAAAAAAGTGCAGAAAGAATATGGTTACGAACAGGTCATCACGCCGCATATCGGGCAGAAGGAACTGTACGTAACCTCAGGACATTACGCCAAATATGGCGAAGACAGTTTCCGCCCCATCACTACGCCGCAGGAAGGCGAAGCGTTCATGCTGAAACCGATGAACTGCCCGCACCACTGCGAAATGTACAAGTTCAAACCGCGTTCGTACAAAGATTTACCGGTACGTTATGCAGAGTTTGGCACGGTTTACCGCTACGAACAGAGCGGAGAACTGCACGGGCTGACACGTGTGCGCGGATTTACGCAGGACGACGCCCACATTTTCTGCCGCCCCGACCAATTGAAGACGGAGTTCATCCATGTCATCGAAATTATTTTCCGCATTTTCAAAGCGCTTGATTTCAATGATTTCATCGCGCAGGTTTCCCTTCGCGACCCCAATAACAAAGAGAAATACATCGGCAGCGACGAAAACTGGGAAAAAGCCGAGAGCGCCATCATAGAAGCAGCAGCGGAAAAGGGTTTGCAGACTGTTGTAGAACTGGGCGAAGCCGCGTTCTACGGTCCCAAACTCGACTTTATGGTACGCGACGCTATCGGGCGCAAGTGGCAATTGGGTACCATTCAGGTGGACTACAACCTGCCTGAACGCTTTGATCTGGAATTTACCGGCGCCGACAATCAAAAACACCGTCCGGTGATGATTCACCGCGCCCCTTTCGGTTCAATGGAGCGTTTTGTGGCAGTGTTGCTCGAACATACTGCCGGAAAATTCCCCTTGTGGCTCACACCCGATCAGGCAGTGGTGCTTCCGATCAGCGAGAAATACAACGATTATGCGGCAAAGGTGGTGGAAACACTGAACAGCGCCGATATACGCGCCTCTTTGGACGACCGAAACGAGAAAATAGGCAAAAAAATACGCGACAACGAGTTGAAACGTATCCCATATCTGTTGGTTGCAGGCGAAAAAGAAGAACAAAGCCGGAGCGTCTCGGTGCGAAAACAAGGCGAAGGCGACAAAGGCGCCATGCCTTTGGCTGAATTTACCGCACAAATTCAAGATGAGGTCAGCCGACAGTTAAACGCATTGTAAAACAGCCATGATAAAAGACAAATATTCACAAAAAACACATGATTTTTTGAAATATTTTTGCCAATTCAAATCAATGGATTACTTTTGCATCCACAAACAAGCGGAAATAGCTCAGTTGGTAGAGCACTAGCTTCCCAAGCTGGGGGTCGCGAGTTCGAGTCTCGTTTTCCGCTCAAAAGACAATTAGTTACCGCGCAGTGGACTGAAAACGTTGCAACCGGCATATTCGACGTAGAGACGGCGCGCACCGTCTCTACACCCCAACCCCTTCACCGGAATCCTGCACCTCACCGGTAGTAAATATGAAGTTTTCATGTAATTTTGCGCTGTAATTATATAAAAAAGATGAGTTGGAAGCAGATAAAGCCGCATTTGTTCGTGAATTTCTCAACGAAACCGATGAACAGATTGTTATGACCGATAAAATATTCATTACACTTAATTGAATTTCATGCAAACAAACAAATTACTTTTAGTTTTAGCGCTCGTATGGTTATACCCGTTTACCGGAATTTACGCGCAAGATGCAAAGATGAGTGAAAAAGTCCGCAAAGACCGCGAGCGGGGTATTGTGCTTCCCCCATCGGATGTACATTATCGGGAGGTGAAAAGTTATGTAGAAGAAGTTCCTGATGATGACTATATCCATGCTTCGGAAGCGGCTCACGAGGCTTTTCGCGACATCAAATTCAGCATTCGCATCCATTGGGGCGTATATTCGATGTGGAACGTGGAAGCATCGTGGCCCTTGTTGAATCTGTCCAATGAAAAAAAACAGGAATACCAAAACTTGTACAAAACCTTCCATCCTGCTGAATTTGATGCACAGGAATGGATGGATTTTTTCAAACGTTCCGGTATTCAGGCATTCGCTTTCACGACCAAACACCACGACGGCTTTTCGATGTTCCACACCCAAACACGAGTGAAACAACGCGCCAATTATTTGGACCTTGACCACGTGATAGAGCCTTGTGATTTGGCGTACAGCATTGAAGAAACGCCCTTCAAACGGGATATTGTCAAAGAATTGTGCGATGCGGCACATAAAAACAACATTAAAATAGACCTCTACTTTTCGCATCCCGACTGGTATGATGCCGATTTTCGCCCGTATAACTATCATCCGCTTTCCACGCCGGATATAGCAAAACATCCCGAAAATTATTATAACGCCCACGGAGGCAACAAACGAAAAACCATTTTGACACCCGACCGCACACCCGAAGAAACCGCCCGCCTGATAGCCCGCCACCGCGAACAACTTCGCGAACTTTTGACTAATTATGGTAAAATCGATATGATTTGTTTCGACCAATGGATG
>JAITTD010000148.1 GCA_031287245.1 Bacteroidales bacterium | reverse complement strand
AATAAACAAAAACGACAATTTGAAATGCACCCAAACAAAAATGCCACCCTTTTGAGGTGGCATTTTTGTTTTTATGGTCTATCGTTCTTCTTATTGAACGATGGCTTTGAAGTCGGCATTGTCAAAATACTTTGCAAACTCAACATCTTTTTTAGCATTCGCTTTCAGAGCAGCACTCTTGGAGGCGGCAGTTTTCAGGTTGGAGATCACCAGATTGTTGTTTTGGGTTCTTGCACCGGCAACGGCTTTCAGGTAATAAACCAAAGCATCGTCGCTCTTCACAGAGTTCAAAATCGTGATAGCGGCTTCGTTTTGTTTTGCTAACAACTTAGCCAAAGCAGCGTTGATTTCAACCTGACTACCGAAATAATTGACAGCGTCCGTATATTTACCCTGAATAATCTTGATGGTGCCAAGATTGTATTTTGCATCTTCGTTGGCAGCGATAGAGGTGAGCAATTCTTCAGCCTCGGCAATTTTACCTTCGCGCAGAGCAACTACAGCCAGATTGTTCTTTACTATGTCGTTGTTTGCAATGGCTTTCGCATCGTTCAAAGCGGTTTTCGCTTCGCTGGTACGACCTAAGTTCAACAATACTGTTCCCAGATTGTTCTTTGTTCTGTAATCTTCCGGATATGTACGGGCTGCAGCCTGATAGACAGCCAACTTTTTGTTGTTATCCTGCACCAGAGTTCCGGCATAAAGAATTTCTTCCAATTTCAACTTGCTGGCATCTTTGTCAACCTGAGCAAGGATTTCCTGGTCGGACAAGCCTACAACTTCAATGTTGACGGTCATTTTTGCACGGCGCAATTTAGGAAGGATGTCTTTTTTGATTTCTTCGTAAGCGGCTGCGATATTTTTGATTTCACGTTCGCGAACGATGGGGTCGGAGTACATAGATAATACGCGAAGAATCAATTGCTTGTCAGCCAAGTTGGATGCTTCCATTTCTTTTTTGAAACCGTCCCAGTCTTCAGGGGTCGTCAGCACTTTCAAGAAATCAGATTTAACGATTTCTTCTACCTTAGCGGCTTTGAAATTCTTTGTGAAGAATGCTTCGCCGGTTTTTTCGCGGGAGTTGGATAATTTGGTATTCAAATCAAGCGGACCTTCGGGAGAAGCGTAAGCTGAAATTTCAGCGCCCTTGAAATTAACTCTGTCGTTGGCTTTAGCGGCTTTAACGGCTTCGGTAAATTCTTTAATTTCCGCTTTTTTGCTTTCGGCTGTGCGGACGTCTGATTGTTGCAGCCCATATTTAATGTCGGCTGAATATTCATCGGTAGTGATACGGACAAATTTGTCGGCTGCATAAGTTGCTTTGCCGTCTTTTTGCACCAACAGGCAGGTGGTGATGATACCATCAGCCAATTTGATCGGGTCAAAAGCCAGCGAAGTGCTACCTTTGGCAGCATTGGCTTTCAAAATCAACTCCGATTGCTGAAATTCAGGCTTGTAAGTTACTTTCGCCGAGTAACTGAACGAACCGCCATCGTACTTGATGACTTTGTCGTTGCCTTTTACAGACTCGCCTTGAACCTTATAGGTCCCGTAGGCTAATTCATTGCTCCCGCTTTGTATCACCGGAGTCAAATCCATTGTAACGCTTTTGTTAAAATACTTTGCGGGATAGGAACCGTTGACAGTGATTGCCACCTCATCCCCAATTAACTCAAGAACAGGAGGATTCACGGTATATTTCACCTGATCAGCCCCTTTTTTCATTTTCTTTAGTGGAGAACAACCGCTAAAAGCGACACCCACAAGCAATGCAGAAATTAAAATTAACTTAATCCTTTTCATACTAGATTTATTTGTTTTTTAAAATTATATTTTTCGACTTTTTACGATAAAAAATGATTGCAAAGTTAGCAACTTTTTTCAGAATAAAAAACTTTTTGGTTCATAAATATTTTTTTTTAGTTCGGATCAAATTTTTAAACCCTTCTCACCGATTTGTAAATATCAGGAAATAAGCAATTTACATTTAATCGCGTATCAAAAATAAAAAAATCTTTTAACATTTATTAACATCCTGTTAATAAATCAACGGATATATTCGTACCGAGATGCATCCAATCGTAACATGATGAACAATAATATGGTAAATGCCCATAATGAAGAGCCGCCATAACTGAAAAAGGGCAGGGGAATCCCGATGACCGGCAGTAAACCGACTGTCATACCTATATTCACTGTAATATGGAAAAAGAGGATGCTTACAGTGCAATATCCATACACTCTGCTAAAAACGGAGCGTTGGCGCTCTGCTATATAAATTAGCCGCAATAATAGCGCAATGAATAATGCCAGTACGATGAAAACCCCTACAAATCCATGCTCTTCACCCACTGTACAAAAAATGAAATCGGTGCTTTGCTCCGGCACAAAATTGTATTTGGTTTGAGTGCCTTGCAGGAAGCCTTTCCCGGCAAAACCGCCGGAACCGATGGCTATTTTTGACTGGATGACATTATATTCTATCCCTTTCGGGTCGGATTCTTTGCCGAGCATTACCAAAATGCGCTTTTGGTGGTGCGTGTCCAGCACTTCGTCGAAAACAAAATCGACGGAAAAGGTAAATAACAGCGCACAAACGATGAACAGCGCAGTGATGCGAATGAAGGGTAACTGCCAGATGAAGGAAAAGATCACAAGCAGTGCGGAAGCAATGAGCGATGTGCCCAAAAGCACTTCGTGAAGTTCAAATTTGCTGTTGATAAACAGGTTCATTGCTGTCAAAACGCCAAAAACGATAAGGAAAATTCCTATCCCTTTGAAGCACAGTTTGAATTGTCTGCTTTGTACTAAATAAGCGATAAAGCCCGCCAATATTAATCCTTCGACTAAGTATGCCTGCATATCCTGCATCAACAGGGAGAGAATGAACAGGACGACTGCCAAGATGCCGAATAACAGTATGCTTGGGTGCAATCCTTCGCGGTAGAGGACAAAGAGAAATGCGATGTAAACCAGACAGGAACCCGGATCGGGTTGCAGAATGATGAAAGCGGGCGGCAAAAAGATGATAGCGCCAAGAATGACGAGCGTTCGGAATTGCATCATTTTTCCCGAAAAATTCCCCAAATATTTTGCTAAAGCCAGACTGGTGGCTATTTTGGCAAATTCGGAGGGCTGTATCTGTATGCCTGCAATATAAAACCATGATTTGGAAGCGTTTACTTCCTTTCCCACTATTAATACTGCTATTAACGACAGGATGCTGATGAAATAAATCGGATAGGCAAAAGAGGTGTAAAATCGGGTGTCGAGCAAACAAACCGTCACAGCCAGTACCACTGCGGTGATAATCCAGATCAACTGTTTGCCGTAGCGTTGCGACAGTGCAAAAATGCTGGCATTTTGTTCGTCGTACACTGCGGCATAGATATTGAACCAGCCCATCAGCACAAGAACTGTGTATATGCCGATGGTAGCCCAGTCAAGTCCGGTGATGATGTTAGTGGGCCGCCTCATGATTATTGTACAGATTAAAATTGAGCAGTTTTTCTTCCATCCATGGGCGTTTTACCTCGCCTGTCAGGTATTTTTCGATAAGCAACGAGGCGACAGGAGCCGCCCATGTGGCGCCACCGCCTGCATTTTCGACATACACGGCGATGGCAATCTTCGGGTTGTGGCGAGGCGCATAAGCCATGAAGGTGGAATTGTGCATTCCGTGGGGATTTTGTGCCGTACCCGTTTTTCCGCACATCTCTATGTCGGGGATGGCTACCCAGCGGGCTGTTCCGCCCGGTCCGGCAACAGCCGCCGCCATTCCTTCCTGTATGGTCTTGAAATAAACGGTGTCCACATCAGTGAAATGTTTTTCGGCGAATTGCGGGGGAAAGGCATCCTGCCCGTCAACAGTGTTAACGTGTTTGACCAGATGAGGGGTATAAAAAAATCCGCCATTGGCTATCAACGCCGCAAAATTAGCCATTTGTACAATGGTATTTCCCATCTCGGCTTGACCGATAGCCAGGGAAACAATGGTGAGTGACCTCCACGAACCGGAATGTGGAAAGAATTTGCGTTCGTAATAATTTACAGACGGTACATTCCCTTCCAGTTCCTGCGGCAAATCAATTCCTAATTTGTGTCCAAAGCCGAAAGACATAATGGCTTTGCGCCAGTTCTCATAGTTTTCGTGCACCGGCAGTTGTTTGTCATCAAGAATACGCCTGAAAACGTTGGCAAAATAAGCATTGCACGAGTTGCCGATAGCCTGCGACAGGTTCAGCGGGGAGGCATGGCCGTGGCACCCCATGTGGAAATTACCTACCGTGTAACCGCCTGCACAGCCATAATGAGTATCTTTGGTCAGCGAACCTTGTTGCAAGCCTACCAATCCCTGCGCTACTTTGAAAGTGGAACCGGGTGGATAAGATGCCATCACCGAACGGTCGAAGAGCGGTTTGCTGGGGTCGCGGGACAGTTTCAGGTAATTTTCAGAGCGTACCCGTCCCACTAACAGCGAAGGGTCGTAATTGGGCATGGACACCATCATCAAAATTTCGCCGGTGGACGGTTCGATGGCAACGGCTGCTCCGCGCATCTTCCCCATCAGAAGTTCGGCATATTCCTGCAAGTCAACATCGATACCCAAGGTGAGGTCGGAGCCGACAATCGCAATGGTATCCATTTCGCCGTTGAGCAAATTGCCTTTGACTTGCCCTTTGACGTCCACATTATATATGGTCACCCCCTTTTTTCCTCTCAGTTCCTTTTCGTAAAAACGTTCTACGCCGCTTTTTCCAATATAATCGCCCATCTTATAGTAGGCGTCTTTCATCTCAACTGTATCTACTTCGGCAATATAACCGAGCAAATGCGGCGCAACCGGACGGACATAATTGCGCAATGTACGTGCCTGCACGAAAAAACCCGGGTAATTGTACAAATGTTCCTGCAAAACAGCATAAGTTTCGGACGACAATTGCTTGAGAAACAAAGCGGGTTTATGCGACTCTAAACTTTTGGTTTTTTTCGGTTTCAGTTTTCTGATGGTCTCTTTGATTTCGGGTACGGATAGATTGAGTATTTTCGCCAGTTCAATGGTGTCAAAAGTGCGAATGTCTTTTGGTATGACCATTAAGTCGTATGCTGCCTGATTGGTGACGATTTGCTGTCCGTTGCGGTCGAGAATCTGACCTCGGGCAGGATATTGAGTCACCCAACGTTGCGAGTTGCTGTCGCCGCTGGTTTTGTAAGTGTCATCAATCATTTGAAGATAGAATATGCGCACCAGCAGTATCAGTCCGATTAAGATGATACCGGTTCCAATGGCATATTTTCGGATATCAAGATTCATCGCGAACGGAGTGTAAGAAATTGGCAAACGAGTATCAGCAGAATGGTGAAAATACTGCTTACGATGGCTCTGAAAGTCGCCGCCAGATAATCGCCCATCCCGAAAGATTCAATTCCGAAGAGGATCACGTGATGGATGACCACCATGATCGAAATATATTTCATGAACCACGCCAAACCGAGTGACGGCACAGTCGGCGACATTCCAAATTCGTAGCCATTGCGCGGAGCAATCAATGCCAATAAATGATAGCGCATATATCCTATGAAGGTGGTTGCAAAGGCGTGATACCCAATTGTATGCGAAGTCACATCAATCACCATACCCAGCGCGAACGCCAATACGATGGTCAACCATCCAGGGGTTTCAAACGGCAACCACAATATAAATAATATGTATAGATAAGGATTGACATATCCGCTGAATTGAATGTGATTCAGCACAAAAAGTTGCAGGAAAACCAATAGCAACAAGCGGAAAATGTTGATAATTACGGGTC
Organism: Bacteroidales bacterium; assembly: GCA_031287245.1. Taxonomy (GTDB): domain Bacteria; phylum Bacteroidota; class Bacteroidia; order Bacteroidales; family UBA4181; genus JAIRLS01. The sequence continues at coordinate 13,585 of JAITTD010000148.1, read as the reverse complement.
TAATCATTGGCAGCCGGTTTTATTAATTGTTCCAATTCATCCTGTTCGAGTTTCATATAGTTTTTCACGATAGAAACATGAAATAGTTTGCGAAAATCGCTAAATAACAATACTTCAATATCATAGAAATTTCCGTCCTTTTTGCTGAAATGACTGACCGTTCCAACAGGCGCGCCTTCGGGAAAATTGCTCGAATAACCGCTAATCACTAAGGTATCGCCTGTTTCAACGGGAACATGAAGTGGAATTTCGTTTAATTCGGCATGGCGGTACGATTTTCCATCCCATTGCAGCGAACCGTAGTAATGGTTTTTCTTAAATTTGGTGCTCACCCTGAAATGGCGGTTGATAACGGGTAATACCGTTGCAAAATGGTCGGAAACGCCGACTACAACGCCCACGATTCCATCCGGTCCCATCACAGCCATATTTTTCGCAACATTTTGTTCCGCACCTTTATTTAATGTAATATAATTGTATTGCTTGTTGACCGAAATATTAATGACGGCGGCGGACAGATATTGGTATTTGACTTGATTCACCGTATCGACCGAAAAACTGTGTTCGGCGTCGGCAGCATACATGGATTCGGGTAAACGGTTGCGCAATTCGGTATTCTCCCGTATCAATTGTTCGTTAATTTGACGTAAATGAAGATAATTGTTCCAATCGCTAATTTGCTCATTCACAACGTTTGATATATTACCTGAAAAATTTCCGTATGCCACCCTTTGAACAAAGTGATTTTGAACAAGCAACGCAAATGCTGCACCTTCCAGCACTAAGAAGATAAAAAACAGGTAATGCCGCTGAAAAAAACGAATGAGAGTACGCATAGCATAAATTTAACGCACAAAAATAATCATATTTTATGAAATCAAACCTACATTTCTCAAAAATAATATGTACTTTTGCACCCGATTTTTAGGAAAGCTGCCAGAGAGGTCGAATGGGCCGCACTCGAAATGCGGTGAACGGGTGACTGTTCCGGGGGTTCGAATCCCTCGCTTTCCGCTGAAAAAGCCTTGTCATTTTACAGGGCTTTTTTTGGATGCACATCTTTCTTCTGTAAAAAAAATCCATTGCACGCGCTTGGAAATATCCGAATTTTTATCTACTTTTGTTCTTTCTTAATCAAGCATAAAAAAATTTCATGAAAAATTTCATTATTTTATTCAGCCTTGTCGTTTGTTTTTCGGCAAAAGCACAGGATTATCCGCGTGTAGTGACTCCCGGCAATGGCGCTGAACCTCCTTCGGACGCTATTATTCTGTTTGACGGCAAAAGTTTCTCCGAGTGGGAAAAAGCGGGCGGCGGCGACGTTCAGTGGAAACTTGCAGACAAAGCGATGACTGTAGTGAAAGGCGCCGGAAGCATCCAAACGAAGAAATCGTTTGGCGATATTCAGCTTCATATCGAATGGCGCATTCCTGCAAACGTGTCGGGCGAAGGACAGAACAAGGGTAACAGCGGTATCCATATCCAAAACTGGTATGAGATACAGATTTTGGACAGTTACCAAAACCTGAACAAGACCTATGTTGACGGTACGGCAGGAAGCATTTATACGCAAAGCGCTCCCTTGGTAAACGCTTGCCGCAAAGCAGGCGAATGGCAGACGTATGACATTATCTATATGGCGCCTCGCTTCAATTCCGACCAAACGCTGGAAATTCCGGCACGTATTACCGTGCTTCACAATGGCGTGCTGATTCAAAACAATTTCATTATCAAAGGCACCACCTACAATAAAAGCGGCTACAAACCTCACGACAAACTGCCTTTGCAACTGCAGGATCACGGGAATGCAGTCAGTTTCAGGAATATCTGGGTGAGGGAATTGTAATGTATAACATCCTGTCCCAGAGGGACAAAATCTTGGTATGTATCACAATGTATCACAATGTATCACAACCGAATCACAATGTATAACGCGCAGCATATAACAGTCATTTTATCCGTTTGGGATTGTTGGCGATAAATTCCTTCCAACTCTTGGCAACATGAGTGGTTGTTGCGTCGGCTTGCGGTTTTTTCTGGTAGAAATGGCAGACAGCGGCAGCCAATCCATCGGTGGCATCAAGATTTGTGGGCATTTTCGCTATCTTGAACATCCGTTGCAGCAGCAGCGCCACTTGTTCCTTGGAAGCGTTGCCCTGTCCGGTGATGGCTAATTTTATCTTGCGGGGCGCATATTCGTAGATAGCAAGCGAGCGCGACAACGCGGCTGCGATGGCAGTTCCCTGCGCACGTCCCAATTTCAGCATGGATTGAACATTTTTACCGTAAAAGGGCGCTTCAATTGCCAATTCGGTCGGATGATATTGCTCTATCAGCGAAATAGTTCGGTCGAATATGATTTTCAGGCGAGTATAGTGGTCGTCAAATTTGTTTAACTCCAACACGCCCAGCGCCAGCATTTCAGCATGACCGATATTGCGTTCCACAATCAAGCCATAGCCCATGATGTTTGTACCCGGGTCAATGCCCAGTATAACGCGCTCTTCAGATATTTTTTTTGTTGCCACCTAAATTATTTTGATTTCAAAAGTCAAAATTACTTTGTTTTTTGGAAAAATAAAAATTATCTTTGTCAATTGTTATGTAATGATTTTTGTTGTATGCCGAATCATAAAAAGTATCATTTTAAACAAATGAAAATCAGCAATTTATTTGTGGTTTTACTTGCATGGATGTGCTTCACATCTGCTTGGGGATGGACTTATGAAAGCGCGTTTGCCGAGCAGGTTGCAACCGACTCTATCGTAGCGCCCAACGTCTTTACACCCAATGGCGATGGCGAGAACGAGTTTTTTGAAGTCACTTCAAGCGCCGGCAATGTCGTTGTGCTGAAAGTATTTACCCGTGCGGGCGTGCTGATATTCAGCATCACAGCAAAAACTTGCAAATGGGACGGCTGTTCGCAAAATGGCGATGAAATGGCGCAAAGCGTCTATTTTTACATCGCCGAAGTGCCCGGCTCGTCGCCGAAAGTTTCCAAAAGCGGATTTGTACATTTATTCAGGTAATTTTTTATGCTACACCAACAATATACGGAATATCTCAAAAAGGAACTCGGTTTCCTGAAATTGCTGATTTCGCGTATTCATGAACAGGAAAACATCGCAGATGTTGAATTAGACCTTGCATTGACCAAAACACAGGGTATCTACGAACAGTTATTAAAGTTAAAGATCATTCACAGGCAATTAGCCGAAGTGGATAAAGAAAAGACATTGGCTCAAAAGCCTGTGGCTGTTCCTGCGCCGGAAGTAGAAAAAACAGAAAAAGCAGAAGAGCCTGCAAAAGAAGCAGCGCCGGTGGTTGAGCCGGAAGAAGTAGAAGTGGCTGAGACAGTAGAAAAAGCAGCCCCAAAAGAAGAAGCGGGCATTCTTGCCGACAAAATACGACCGATAGGTTACAATCCTATTAATGAATCACTTGCGCAAAAAAATCCAGTGTCCGATCTGGCTGGCAAATTGCAAGGCGCTCGTCTGAGCACTATCAGTTCCGGCATCGGCTTGAACGAACGCTTTTTGTATATTCGTGAGTTGTTTGGTGGCAATGGCGACCTTTACAACGATACGGTGAAAAAATTGGATGCAGCAGGCTCGCTTGCCGAAGCAATAGGGTATATTGCAGATTTCAAGTGGGATACGGAGGATGAAAACGTGCAAAAGTTTGTTGCACTTATCCACCGGAAACACACCAATTAATACTTTTTCAATTTCCGCTCTATGGGTAAACTTTTTATCGTACCGACGCCCATTGGTAATCTGGGCGATATGACTTTCCGCGCAGTGGAAACGCTGAAGCAGGCAGATTGTATTCTTGCTGAGGACACCCGCACCAGCCACCATTTATTGCAGCATTTTGAGATAAGCAAACCTCTGAAAGCCTACCATAAATTCAATGAACACGGTGCCTTGCGCTCGTTGACAGAAAGACTGACGGGCGGAGAAACGATTGCGCTCATTTCCGACGCCGGCACACCCGGCATTTCCGACCCCGGATTTCTGATTGTGCGTGAATGCATCGCGCAAGGCATTGAAGTGGAGTGCCTGCCCGGTGCAACGGCGTGTATTCCCGCCCTGGTTGCATCCGGTTTTCCCTGCGACCGCTTTTGTTTCGAGGGATTTCTGCCCGCCAAAAAAGGAAGACAGAAGCGTTGGACGGAATTAGCCGCCGAGTCGCGCACCGTTGTACTCTATGAATCGCCCCACAAATTGCTCAAAACCCTTGCGGAGATACGAATCTATTTCGGCGATGACCGCCGTATGTCCGTTTCACGCGAGTTGACAAAAATATACGAGGAAACAGTTCGCGCTACGGCGACAGAACAGGTGGAAATATGGAACGCACGACCGGCAATAAAAGGAGAATTTGTGATTGTGATTGCTGGAAAAGAGTAACGAAGATAGAATTAAAAAGATGAAAGATGATAAAAATCCTGATTGTTGACGATGAAGCGCCGGCACGCGATTTGATAAGGCACTATTTGCAAGCCTGTCCCGAGGTAGAGGTGATGGGCGAGGCGGATAATGGCTTTGAAGCGATGAAACTCATTCGCGAATTGAAGCCGGATTTGCTTTTCCTTGATGTGCAAATGCCCAAACTGACAGGTTTTGAGATGCTCGAACTGATTGATAACCCGCCGAATATCATCTTTTCTACCGCTTTCGACCAGTATGCCATTCGCGCCTTTGAGATGAACGCCGTTGATTATCTGCTGAAACCGTATTCAAAGGAACGCTTCGATACGGTGGTGCAAAAAGCCTTGTTGCGACTAACACCGGGAGAACAGCCCGCCGCCTTGCCGACGCTGCAACAGACGGTTGCAGCATCGGTGCCGGAAACCTTGACACGCATAGCAGTCAAAGACCGACAGCAGATACACGTGGTGCCGGTGGGCGATATCGACTATATCGAAGCCGACGGCGACTATGTGAAACTGCACACCGGCAAAAACGCCTTCCTGAAAGAAAAAACGATGAAATACTTTGAAGAGAACCTGCCGTCGCAGTTTATCCGCATACACCGTTCGTACATTGTTAATGTAAACGGCGTGTCGAAGATTGAACTGTACGAAAAGGAAAGTTATCGTGTTTACCTGAAATCCGGTATCATACTCAAAGCCAGCAGCACCGGCTACAAAGCGCTGAAAGCGGCAGTAAATTTTTGACATAAAAAAAACACGGTTTCTACTTGTGAAATATTAAAAAATAAGCTATCTTTGCAGGATAAGCATCATACAAATATAAAAAATAAATGTACCTCAGCAGCCAACCTTTAGCGGACAGAATGCGCCCTACCAGCCTCGATGGATATGTGGGGCAACAGCATTTGGTGGGCGAAGGGGCAGTATTGCACCGTATGATTGATTCAGGCAATGCGTCGTCGTTTATCCTGTGGGGACCGCCCGGCGTTGGCAAGACTACACTGGCGCAAATCATCGCCAACAAACTGAACAGAACGTTTTATATTCTCAGCGCCGTCAATTCGGGCGTAAAAGAAGTGCGCGAAACCATTGAAAGCGCCAAGAAACAAAAGTTTTTCGACCAGCCTTGCCCGATTCTATTCATTGACGAGATACATCGTTTCAGCAAGTCGCAGCAGGATTCCCTGTTAGCAGCGGTGGAAAAGGGCGTTGTTACCCTCATTGGCGCCACCACCGAAAATCCGTCGTTTGAGGTCATTTCGCCACTATTGTCGCGCTGTCAGGTTTATACGCTCAAATCGCTGGAAAAGGACGACCTGCTGGCACTCATTGATTTGGCGCTGAAAAAGGACAGTTTGCTGAAAACGCTGCCGGTGAAGATAGAGGAAACGTCGGCATTATTGCGCGTGTCGGGCGGAGATGCACGAAAACTGCTCAACGCGCTCGAATTGGTCATTGTCGCCGACCTCGACAAAGACGGCAAACCGGCGGAAGACATTGTGATTACCGATGACAAAGTGCTGGAACGTGTGCAGCAGAACCTCGCCATGTACGACAAAAACGGAGAGATGCACTACGACGTCATTTCGGCGTTCATCAAATCGGTGCGAGGCAGCGACCCCAATGCGGCAGTATATTACCTCGCCCGCATGATTGAAGGCGGCGAAGACCCGCTGTTTATCGCCCGCCGCTTGGTCATCCTGGCTGCGGAAGATATAGGACTGGCAAATCCCAATGCATTCCTGATGGCTACCAGTTGCTACAACGCCGTTCACGCCATCGGGATGCCCGAAGGACGTATTCCCCTGTCGGAAACCGCCATTTACCTTGCCACATCGCCCAAAAGCAATTCAGGATATATGGCAATTGACAGCGCGCTGGCTTTTGTGCGCGAAACCGGCAACCTGCCTGTGCCGCTGCACATCCGCAATGCCCCCACTCAACTGATGAAAGACCTCGGATACAGCAAAAACTACAAATACGCTCACGATTTTGCCGGCAATTTTGTCGATATGGAGTTTTTGCCCGACAGCATCAAAGGCACTACATTTTACCATCCGGCGGACAATGCTCGCGAAAAAGACATCAAAACACGGATGGAACAATTGTGGAAAGGAAAATATATTTAATAAATGTATAAAATGATGCAAATGTATAAATTTTTGAACGAAATATACAAAAGCAAGAAAGGTCTTTGGCACAATTTTTGCAGTGTCTTTCCTCATCGTTGTCAATTTTTTAATCTTATCTGTATATGATAAAAAATATCTTCATTTGTATGCTCTTTCTGGGTCTTCCGCTGTATGCGCAGGAAAACCCTAAAATTAATAAACAGGAATTTTCGTTATCAAAAGATAACAAAAAAGACCTGAAAAAAGCTGAAAAGTATTATAAAAAGGGACTTTATGATGCCGCTATGGAGCAATACATGAAGTTGTACCGTTTGAAAAGCGATTATTCGCCGCTCAATTATAAAATAGGTGTCAGCAATCTGTACGGCGTCAATCCTCAAAACGCTTTGACGTATTTCAACCAGACCGATCCGGAGGCAGTTGTTGATTACTATTGCCAAAAGGGTATTGCACTGGTCTATAACCACAAATATGCGGATGCCAAAGATGCCTTCAATCAATATCTTCAATCGCTCACTTCGCGTAAACGGAAAAAAGAAACAGCCAAAATCAATCGCTTTATTGATATTTGCGATTTTTCGGAAAAAGCCATCCGCGATTCCGTTCCTGTTTTCGTTTCCAACTTGGGTCCGGGTGTCAACAGTTATTACGATGATTACAGCGCTGTGGCTGTGCAGGAGCCTTCCAAAGGCTTGTTTTTCACGTCCCGCAGACCTAAAGATGATGCCCAAGACCTTGCCGACCGGTCGGAACATCAGGAACGTATCTGGTACTCGGTAAATTTTTCCGACGGACACGCAAGTGAAGCCATACCGGCAACGGTTACATCTGTTAGCAGACATCTGAGCGTGGCAGGCGTTAACCAGAATGATAGCAATTTGCAATATTACAAAGGGAAAACACGCTTTGGCGATCTCTATCGCGTAGAATTTAAGGAAACCGGCGAAACGAAAAGAGACCGCAGACTAAGTTCAAAAATAAGCAAAAAATCCAGTAAAGAAGGAAGCATTTCCTTTGATGACAGCGGCGATGCTTATTTCATCTCCGACCGCTTGGGCGGTAAAGGAGGCAGAGATATATGGTATGCTCCAAAGAAGAGCAAAAACAAGTACAAACGCCCCATAAACCTGAAAAGCATCAATACTCCGCTTTCCGAAGAAAGCGTATATGTTTCGCCCGATGGCAACACGCTCTACTTTTCGTCCAACGGATACCCCGGAATGGGCGGATTCGATATTTATAAATCAAGAAAGGATGAAAACGGCGTTTGGGGCGAGCCGGTCAATTTAGGCTATCCGATCAATGGACACGATGACGATTTGTTCTATCGCGTCACGCCCGACAGTACCATTATCTTGTTTTCCTCCAAACGCCCCGGCGGATTCGGCGGATTAGACTTGTATGTCATTAAAAAAGATTTGCGGATTCCGTTTGAATTGTTCGGCGATGTGACTGATTTGGAGACAGGCGTACAAATTCCGGCTACGGTCAGGTTACATTCAAAAGAAGACGAAACAATTGTAGGTTTTGCCGAAAACGATATTCAAAAACAACGTTACAGCATCAAGATGGAAACCGGCGGTGGCTGTGAGTTTACCGTTCAGATAGAAGCGCCCGGTTACAAAGTCGCGACAAAAGAAATTGAGGCGCCGAATAAGCGTCATTCCAAAATAGAGAGAAATTATGTGCTCGAAAAGTTGTTGCACCCTTTCACTCTTAGCGGTTATGTCACCAACTTGAAAACAGGCAAACCGGTGTACGCTGAAGTTCTGTTGAAAAAAGAAGATACAGACTCCGTTTTGTATCGGACTGTTTCCAACGAACAATCCGGCTTCTATACCATTACATTGGAAGACAAAATCAATGTTGCCCTTACCGCTACGGCGACTGACTATTTCGACCATACGGAAAGCCTGCAACTGAAAAATATCAGGGAGTCGGAAAGCAGTAAAAATATCACCATGCAAAAAAGCACCAGCGCTTATGTGCTGACAGGCGTTATTACTGAAGAACAAACGCACAATCCGCTGAAAGCATCCATCAAGGTGAACAAGCCCGGACAGCAAGTCACGCAAACGGTTGAATCGGGTGAAGACGGGAAATACGAACTTTCTGTGGTGGATGAAGGTCCGTTCCTGCTGGAAGTGACCTCCGAAGGCTATTTCTTTGTGAACAGCGTACTCCAGTTCACCGCAGACAGCACTTTGCTTCTCCGTAATTTTGAATTGAAGAAATTGGAGAGCGGCGCCAAGGTGGTGATTCAAAATATCCTGTTCAAAACAGGCAGTTCCATCCTGATGCCCGAATCGTTTACCGAACTGAACAAAGTAGTCAATCTGCTCAAGGAGAATCCCAAAGTAAGGATTGAAATTTCCGGACATACGGATAATACAGGCTCGGCGGCTTTGAACAAGAAACTGTCCAAGAACAGAGCGCTTTCCGTAAAGAATTATCTTTCTTCGCAGGGCATCTCAGGCGACAGAATTGAGTTTGAAGGTTACGGCTTCGACCGTCCCATCGAGTCAAACAGTACCGAAGCGGGACGTGCAGCCAACCGTCGTGTAGAACTTGAAATTTTGAATTAATAAAATCAGCATAATGAAATCAAGCATATTAAAACAGTTTGCCATCGTTGCCATCGTTTGTGTAGCCGCCGTTTCGTGCAAGGATAACGACATCGTGTATGACAGGAATTTTGACGGCAAAGAGTTGCGTTCCGTCAATTTTGCAGCGCCCATCGCCAACGTGCACGTTCCTGTTTACAAAAGTATAAAAAAATGGATGGATCTTGACAGTTTGTCGTCTGATGAAACCGGATTAATCTATGTTTCGTTCACGCATACCCAAAACGTGGAATGGACAAATGATATAGGGGTGGACGAATTGCGGAAAAGGTTTGATTACCCCCTCATCACCACAGGCGATAATCCTTTTACATCTATTGTTATCCCGGGCGGACTGTCTTGGACAAAAGAAGGATCGGAAACGATTAAACTGACCACCAACGAAGGGGATGATGGCACTAAAATAGACAGCATAACATTCCATAACGGGCTACTTGAGTTTGACATTACCTTGCCTTCCCCGCTGACAGGCGAAATAGAAATTACAATTCCCGGATTAACAATCAACGGAGTTGCATTTACGGTGAAGCAATCTTTGACTTCGGGTAGCAATAACCGTATTTCAACTTTGTTGACCAATGGAAAAATCAAGACCACCAGTCAGGGACTACCCATCCTCTATAAAATTACCGTGACCACCGGATCAACACTGCCGTCCGGATCAGTAGGATTGAATGTACATCTTGACATTGCCAGCGAAGATTTGAACAGTATGTTCGGCTATTTTGGGAAAATAGAAGCATCGCCTGAAAGCGAAGAGGTTACCTTCGACTTTTTTGAAGCACTTGATTTGAAACAGGATATTGGGTTAAAGGACATTATCATCAAGGCAGATATTGTCAATAGCACAGGCTTACCGATGATGGTTGAAGTATCTTCCATCAAAATGTTCAAAGATAATCTGGATTTAGGGGAAAAACCGCTTACCGTAACGCCTGAATTCAAACTGGAGCAAGTAGAGCCTGCCACGTATGAAAACGGTCGGGTAACGCCTGTCACAACCCATAAAGAAGTGAAAGCAGACCTTGAGTTTAGCAATGGGAAATTTCCCAATAAACTGGTTTTTAAAGTGGTTGGCACAGGGAACCCGAATGGCGCCACTGCTAAGCCTAATTTCCTTGTTAAAAACGACCAATTAAATTTAGTGGATGTGAACCTTGAAATACTCGTTCCGCTTCATTTCAAAACCGGGCTTTACGAAAGGCAGGACACCGTTGATTTTGATTTCAACGATATGATTGACGACGACGAAAATTTAAGTAAAAGTATCGAAAATTTAGTGCTCCACCTTGACATCAACAATGGTTTACCCTTTGAAATCGCATTAAAAGGAATCGCGATTGACGAAAACGAAGATGATATAGTCACGCTTATTCCCGAACAAAAGATCGAGTCCGCCGGAGGAACAACAGGGAAAGCGACACCTGTTCTCACCCATTTGGAAGTGAAGGTGGATCAGGCACAAATAGATCAACTGAGACGCAAAAGCGCCAAGAAAATCATTCTAATTACCAAATCCGCCACCTACAATCAGGGAGCGGATTATGTGAAGATACATAATGACGCCGCGCTTGACATCAATGTATCGTTGAGTCTTAAAGCAAATATTCCATCATCCTTATTTTGAAAAATATCATGAAATTGAAAAGCATATCTTATTTATTTTTTCCGGTATTGCTGGGTATCGCAGTAAACACGCAGGCGCAAGACCCGATGTTGTTCTATTATATGGAAACCATTCCACAGTCCAACCGCGTGAATCCTGCCCTTCAACCTCGTGCTAACGCTTTTTTGATGGGACCCGCTATCCGTTTCAACCTGAACAGCGACTTTGCCGTAAAAGATATTTTGCAAAAAAACGGCAACCAGTGGTACTCTCCCATTGAGAAAGGGTTTGATTTCGACAAATTCCGCAAGGCAGTCGGGAAGAAATCGACCATGCTTAATGCCAGCGCCGAAGTAGATTTTTGGGGATTCGGATTCCGCACCGCAAAAGGAAAAGGATATTTTACTTTCGAATTGTCCGAACATGTGGTGGCACAGACGGCGTTGCCCACCGATTTTTTCAATATCGTCAACGAAGGATTTCCTGATGGCGCAACTTACGATTTTTCACCCATGCGGATGAAAGGAATGTCGTATTTGCAGATACTTATCGGTTACAGCCGCGTTATCAACGATAAACTGACCATCGGCGTTAATTTGAAACCCATATTGGGACAGGTAGCCTTTACCACCGATATTAAAAAATTTACGCTCAACACCAGCGTGAAAGAATGGAATGTTGACGTGGAAGGAGATGTCTATTCCTCCATACCCATAGAACCTTTGTCGGAATATTCCAGTAAAAACAATTCTGATGAGGACTTCCCTGAGATTAAAAAGCAAAATTTGGATGCCGGAGATTATGTCAAAAAATATCTCAGTTTGAAAAATCCGGGTATTGCCATTGATTTAGGTGCGAACTACAAAATTAACGAACGGTGGGAAGTATCTGCTGCCCTGAACAATCTCGGCTTTATCCATTGGGGACAGGACCTGAACGGTTTGACTTTCAACGGCAACTATGTTTTCAACGGTATCAACCACGATGTTACCGATGATGATACCGATGCTATAGAAGCGCTTGGCGATTCGTTAAAAAACGCGATTGATTACCGCACGCATCACAAAAAGTTTAATACCACACTGGCACCTGTACTCTATGTCGGCGGCACTTACCGCATTACCGAAGCCATATCGGTAGGTTTGTTATCACGCAGCACCTTTTGGAAAAAAGGCTACCGCCAGAGTTTCAACTTGTCGATGAACCTGCAACCGTATAGTTTCGTGGCATTCACCATCGGCGTCAATCAGCAAATCAAAGGCAACACCTATCTGGGCGCAGGATTTTGCCTCAATGCCGGACCATTCCAGTTTTATCTGGTAAGCGATTACATTCCAATACGCTACTCAACCATCAGGATAGACAATGGTAATGAAATGGGCAACGAAATACCCTTTATTCCCGAACGTCAGAAGGAAGTTGTCATCCGAACAGGATTTAACATACTGTTCGGGCAACACGGTTATCAAAACAGACCGATGCTGGACAAAGGGCGCAGTAGTTGGAATTAAAGGGCGGAACGGACAAGCGCTTCAAAGTCATTTACAACATCTTCGGCAATGCAGTGTTTGTACGGCGAGTCATTGATATGCTCATTTTTTTGTAGTGGATGATACGAGCCTCAGGTCTTTGGCTGAGAGCAAAACTGCCACATGCAAAGACAATTTATGAATGGCATCAAGTATTCCTTTCTGATATTTATCGGAGTGTCGGGCTCAAAAAGAACATGAGAAATATCTGGAAATTTATTGAATATCATTTTTTGCCTCACCGGAAGGCATAGCGAAAACGAAATTACAAATAATCAAACTTCCACGGATAGGTTTTGTTCCATTTCGCGCGTTTTTTGTTTACCAATTCATCATCAAAGACCTCCTGAATGCTTTGGGTTGCCCGTTATCATATTCCACTCCTGTTGCTTGAACTGTTTCCATTGCAATATGTATTGTGTCCGCAAAGATAAAAATAATTTCCGGATAATAAAAAAGTTTTCTACCTTTGCATCTGTAATCAATCATTTAGAATACGAAGTAGCTGGTGCTCGTTTGCACCATAACGATTGGAGAATGAAAAAACGGACAAATGGATGAATGAGGCTGTGCTGTTAGAAAATTTGATAATAACACTAAATACATATGGAAATAGCATATATTTGGATAAACGATTTCAGAAATTTGAAGAATTTAAGTTTTAATTTGGGGTCTGAATATATTTATGACTTTGAGTTTCGCAAATCAGAGCAAAAAGCATCTCTTTCTCGAAAGAAAAATGAAAATTATATAAAAGATCTTTATGCTCCTTTGCTGAACATTTCTGCTATTGTCGGCAAAAATGCAAGCGGAAAATCAAGTGTAATTGAGGCTTTAAGGCAAATCGCCCAAAACAAAAGAAGAGATTATCTTGAATTTTTTATTTTGTTCCAAGAAAATGATAGTCTTTACTATGATAGTTTCTTGGGCTATAAATCAGATACAGAAAAGTATGAATTCGAGATGTATCTTGATGTGGATATTTCTTTTGTTAATTTTGAAAAAGACCCAGTGAAAAGTGATAGGAAAAATTATCAAACCATTTTCTTTTCTCAAATTATTGATTTGAACATATATCCGATGAATCACGATTCGCAGTTAGGAATTGATATTTCTTCCAATTGGTTATCTTTTAGTGATATGCAAAGTAATTCGGCTGATACTAACATTCGTGGCTTAGACTATCATAAGCATTGCGAAACACTTAGACAAATACAATTTGTTCAGCAATTTAATGAACAAAGTAACATTGTAGA
>JAITTD010000117.1 GCA_031287245.1 Bacteroidales bacterium | reverse complement strand
TTCCCCGAAACTTATTACTCCATGTATGTGTGGTATATGGACAAAAACCGCCCCTTGCCACCCGGCGATGTGTTCGATGCATACAGGGAAAAAGACTACCTGCGCCGCAGGGCAGAAGGCTTTCCGCCGCCACTCTACGAGTCAATCATCGACACCCCCGAATGGGAGGGCGCTTATCAAAAATATGGAGATACGTAATATAAACAACGGGAACTATGCAAGTTGAATAAATATCTGTATAAAAATGAAGAACGGAAACAGTCTAAATTGGGACTAAAACTTGTGATATGGGTTAGTATTATAGGTTTAGTAGTCGGACTTTTAGTATTTATATAAATGGCATATCACAGGCGTCTTCAGTAAATCACTGCCCGCGCACGATTGCATTTTTGGTTCGAGAGAAACAATTAAAACAGGTAAACTTGAAATATCACCATCACGTGTTTTGTTTTATCTTGCCTCCTGTTTTTGCGACAAAACAAAAAAATTTGTATATTCCGCTTCCCACGCTTGGCAGAACAGTTCACCTATCACTTTTGCACCTGTGATGGTGAAATGAATGAAATCTTTGTTTGCCAGCGGCGGATCGGCAAGCACCCATGCGGGCATGGAATTTTCCCCGCCCATAGCGTCGTACAAATCCCAAAATACACAACCGCACTCTAAGGCGGTTTTTCGCTGCACTTCGCGTATTTCATTCAATCCCGGATAGGTGACATATCCGTTGGGGCTGTTTTGCGACATATCGCCAACGCCTACCACCACAATGAGCAGATGGGGTGAAATGGCTTTCAGTGTTTTCAACTGTTGCGCCATCAATCGGGCGTAAGTATCTGATTTTCCGCCATACATCGTTACCACATTGGCGCCAAACTGGTAGATGACCGCCCCCACATCCATCATGGCAAACATTTTTTGCAGTTGGTTGCTGTCCATCTGCGTAAATTCTATACCTGTGCTGCCTCGCAAGGGCAAGTTGTCCACAGCCACGCCCGATGCGCCGTCAAGCGTTATGCCATACACATCCGGCAGCGGATTGGACGCTAAATCCAGAAAAAACGAACGCTGCGGCATTGCAAACCGCCACAAAGCCGACGACACGTCTTTTCCGGCTTTCAACATCTGCGTATCCGCGTAATTGACGACAACAGACACCGGACGATTTGTATTTTCATAGTAAAAACGGACGTGGGTGAAGGAACGTGCCAAACGATAGCCGAAAGCAACTTCTGTCAGTCCGATATGGCTTACCGTGTCGGCGGCGTCTGTGGCTACGTAGCGCGAAAAAGCGCCCGCTATGCCGTAACGGTTCGAGGACAGCGAATCTTTTTTTCTGTCGTGCATGGAAAAACGCTGCCATTTGTCGGGCACATCCCCCTGAAACGAGCGCGAAAGGTCGGAAGCAGGCACCACAGGGATGAAACCACAGCCCC
Organism: Bacteroidales bacterium; assembly: GCA_031287245.1. Classification (GTDB taxonomy): domain Bacteria; phylum Bacteroidota; class Bacteroidia; order Bacteroidales; family UBA4181; genus JAIRLS01. The sequence continues at coordinate 8,598 of JAITTD010000117.1, read as the reverse complement.
GTCCACCGAATTTCTTTTGCATATAATTGCGGATGGTCGCCGTGATGCGGTCGCTTTCGATTTGCGAATCGCTGTAATGCAGGATACGAATCGGTTTGCTAAGTTTTCCTGCCGTTTGCATCCGCCTGAAAAAAGGATACATCAGCGTATCCTGTCCGTCGGGCAATTCAAAAGAATGTCGGAAGGCAAGACTGTCGGACAACGCGATTTTCGACGCCACTTTTTTAGTGCTGTCCGTGGCGAGGCTATCATTAGCCATATTCAGCGTATCCGCATCTTCGTCAATACTCACCGAAGCGATAATTTCGTTTACATTTTTATATGGTATGGTTTCTTCCGTGTGCCACCATCGGTTGGGAAAATACAAGGTATATCCCATTATTTTCAGCCCGTTAGCAGGGAAAAATAATGAAATCAGAAAAAAGACCGCCACAAGGCATACGCCTAATCCAAAAATATGAAAAGGTTTCAAAGGTGATTCAATAAAACTCGGCAAAGATAAAAAAGTCTTTGGTCAATTCATAAAAAAAACGTAATTTTGTGGCTCAAATTATCTCAATGTACGATATTCAAAGGATTAAACAACGTTTTGGCATCATCGGCAATACACCCGCATTGGACAGGGCTATCGACATTGCCATGCAGGTGGCAGCCACCGATTTGTCAGTGCTTATTACCGGCGAAAGCGGCGTGGGCAAAGAGGTTTTCCCACAAATTATCCACCAGAACAGCGCCCGCAAACATGGCGTGTATCTGGCAGTCAACTGTGGCGCTATTCCAGAAGGTACGATTGATTCGGAACTTTTCGGACACGAGAAAGGCTCATTCACCGGAGCCACCGACAACCGAAAGGGCTATTTTGAGGGGGCTGACGGCGGTACGATTTTTCTTGACGAGGTGGCAGACTTGCCCATGCCTACGCAAGTGCGCCTGCTGCGCGTGCTTGAAACGGGCGAATTTATCAAAGTAGGCGGCACCAAAGTGTTGAAAAGCAACGTGCGCGTCATTGCCGCCACCAATGTAAATATTTCCGAAGCCATCATGCGCGGAAAATTTCGCGAAGACTTGTTTTACCGCCTCAATACGGTGCCCATTTTCATTCAGCCATTGCGCGAACGCAAGGAGGACATTTACCTTTTATTCAGAAAATTTGCAGCAGATTTCGCCGAAAAATACCGTATGCCCGCCATACAACTCACGGAAGATGCGCAACACAGCATGGCAGCCTACTATTGGCCCGGCAATATCCGACAGTTGAAAAATATCACCGAGCAAATATCCATCATTGAGCACCAGCGCACTATCAATGCAGAAATATTGAAGCAATACCTGCCGGAACAAATGTCAAGCAACCTGCCTGCCTTATATAATAAGGACGACAACGAAAAATCATTTGCGTCAGAGCGGGAAATACTGTACAAAATCCTGTTTGATATGCGCAATGATGTCAACGATCTGAAACGCTTGGTGGCAGCGCAGAACTACGTGGAAATGATGCCCAATCGCGAACCTATGACGGTACAGGAACCGGAAATCATAGACACGCAGGAAATAAAGGATGAATCCTTGTCGATATCCGACAGAGAAGCCGATTTGATACAAAAAGCGCTGGAAAAATGCAGAGGACGCCGCCGCAACGCCGCCAAAGAATTAGGAATTTCGGAGAGAACCCTCTACCGTAAAATCAAGGAATATAATCTGGATGAAGAAGAAAAAGATGAATAATAATATATGTAAGGGAATTTTGGCAATAGGAATATTTTTAGTGTTGCCTTGCTCTTGCGGAACTGTAACTTTCAATATGTCAGGCGCTTCTGTTTCGCCTGCGAAGACTTGCCAAGTCAATTACATTGAAAACAGGGCGGAAATAGTCAATCCGCGACTAAGTTTGTTGATGACAGAAGGGCTGAAAGATAAAATACAGGCAAACAGCAGTCTCAATCTGGTCAACAGCAATGCCGACGTGCTTTTTGAAGGCGAGATAACCGGATACAATGTACAGCCACAATCCGTTACCGCAGCAGGCATGGCAGCCAAAGACCGTCTCACGGTGACTGTAAAAATTAAATTCACCAACGAGGTGAAACCGGAAAACAGTTTTGAAAAATCATTCTCGCGTTTCTACGAATATACTACCGGCACCGGCTTTTCATCCATTGAAAACACTGCCGTTGACGAGATTCTGGTAGAATTGATGGACGACATTTTCAATGCCGCTTTTTCAAGTTGGTAATAAAAAAATAAAAAAGGTATTGTTTTCTCATTTTTTTTGATTATCTTTGTAGCATAAAAATTAATTTATCATGAAAAAAGTTATCATAGTTTGTTTATTATGTATCAGCAGTTTAATGCTTGCAAAAGAACCTGTCAAGGCATTAATTGTTACCGGACAGAACAACCACAACTGGAAAGACAGTCATTTGATTTTGCAAAAAATCCTTAACGAAAGTGGCGTGTTTACAACTGATCTGGCAATTTCACCTTCGCAGGGTCAGGATATGTCCAACTTTCTGCCCAATTTTTCGGCGTATCAAGTTATAGTGTTGGACTACAACGGCGATGCATGGCCAAAAGCCACCAACGACGCATTCTTGAATTTTGTGAAAAATGGAGGAGGCGTAGTAGTGTATCATGCAGCCGACAATGCTTTCCGCAACTGGAAAGAATACAACGAAATCATCGGCTTGGGCGGATGGGAAAACAGGAATGAAACCGACGGACCCTACGTTTACTACAAGGACGGTAAACTCGTCAGGGACAACACTCCCGGACCCGGCGGAAGCCACGGACAGCAACACGAGTACAAGGTAGAGGTTCGGATGAAAAACCATCCCATCATGAAAGGATTACCCGAATCATTTGTGCATTCGCAGGATGAATTGTACGACAAGATGCGTGGACCGGCTTTGAATATGACCATTCTGGCAACCGCTTTTTCCGCTAAAATCACCGGCGGCACAGGTCGCGATGAACCCGTTTTGTGGACGGTAAATTGGGGAAAAGGCAAAATTTTCCATACCGTACTCGGTCACGTAGGCGGAGAAAAAGAACACCCTGCCATAGACAGTTGGTTTACACTCACTTTACTCAGAGGCGCCGAATGGGCTGCTACCGGTAAAGTCACTCAAATTAAAAATTAATTTAAACCTTGAACAATATGAATATTCGTAAATTTTTAATGATTGTAGCAGTTGCCTCCTTTGGTTACGCAGGATATGCACAGACATTGGAAGAGGCTGTTGCGGCACGCAATAAAGGTGCCGAGTTGATGGCAGGCGGCAATATCGAAAGCGCCATTGCAGAATTGGAAAAATGTGTGAAAATAAGCCAGCAGGTTGGTGCAGAAGCCGATGAACACAAGGATGTGGCAGAATTAGCCCTTCCGGGTTTGTATCTGCAAAAAGCCAACAAACTGGTGGTGTCAAAGGATTACGAAGCTGCTGTAACGGCTTTGGAAGAAACGATCGCCGTTGCCACCAAGTATAGAAACGAAGACATCAAGGGAAAAGCAGAAAAACCCTTGACGGATGTCTATTTTGGAATTGGTCTGACCGCTTTTAATAAAAAAGACCTGCCGACCGCCATCAAAAATTTGGATATAGTGAATAGTCGCGACGCCGATTATGCGAAAGCTTACTATGTGAAGGGAGCAGTCTATCAACAACAACAGGATGAGGCTAAAATGGTGGAAAATTTCAAATTAGCCATAGAAAAGGCTGAAGCCACAAACGATAAATCGACCGAGAAAAACGCAAAAAGCGCATTGAGCAAGTATTTCTTCAACAAAGGCATTTTGGCTTTGCAAAAGAAAACTTACGATGCCGCTATTACCGCTTTCAACCAAGTCATTGAAGTCGATGACACTTATGCTGATGCGTATTTCCGGTTGGCATCCTGCTACAATGCCAAGAAAAACTATGACAAAGCCATAGAAAACGCCAAAAAAGCGCTGTCCATCAAAACTACCGACAACGACGGTATCTATTTTGAATTGGGCAATGCTCATCTGGCTAAAAAAGAGAACGATAAAGCCTGCGAAGCGTTTAAGAACGTGAAAGCCGAACCCTACGCCGCCAATGCTAAGCATCAGCGGGAAGTGGTTTTGAAATGTAAATAAGTAAAATGCCTTGATGGAAAACGGATAGTAAAGGACAGTAACACAATGTGACACAACCAACCGACATCGTAAAATCGTTCAGGAAACGGCAGGCTTGCCTGTTCTTTCTTCTGTCTTTTTCATTGTCAACTGTCAATTGTCAATTGTCCATTCCCCAAAACTACCCGATTTACGTCACTCCTATAAGTCTGATGTTTAGTTTTACGGTGTCTGCACAAGAATTGTCCAAATGGAATTTTAGTGTAAAAAAGAAAGAAGTTGTTTTAACGGGATTCTATAATGGGACAGAAGTTTTATCAATTAAACAAATTGATGGTCTGATGTATGCTTTGGGCGTTTTATAATGTGAATTCATTTACTATAGTAGTAATTGATTTTTCCATTCAGTAAATTAACAATTGTCCTTTCAGGCAGAATACATGAAAAAAGTAAAAATAATCGTTATTTCATCTTTAATCGGATGCAATCTGCTTGGACAAGCACCCGAAGAGGCATATCGTATTCCAAGAACTGAACCTGTTCCTGAAAACATTTTGGAAGCGGTGAAAAAACAGACGGAACACGAGATCCTATACTATAAAATGATCGCTAATCCGGAAATAAAAAAAGACAGCTTTATGAAAAATGATGGTTATGGCAATATTGGAATTTCACCTCCTGAACGAATTCTTTTCAACCCTTCCATTTATGATAAAGGTTACCGGATGATATTGGATGTACAACGATGGCCGGAAAAAACCGGCAAGATGGCATTTAAAAATTTCTACTTGGTAACAAAGATAGGAAATCGATTTACCGATTATAGTGGTAGTTGGATTGAAATAGGGGAATGGATTTCCGATTGGATACGAGTGCCACCATGTCAGGATACCTTGCATTTTGATTTTTGGTCGGAATCATTGCCGTATGACGAGCGATACATTGTTTATTACGAACCTCAGACCGGCAAAGTTCACCCCATTGGTGGCGCTATGCGTCTGGAAAATATCCGATACTGGGATTGGATGCCTTATGATACGGATGCCAGCTCAACATCTATGCTAACCGCAATAATTCGGCTGGACAGGTTTAATATCAAACGAGATTCTTATGGACATGGGATTTCGTCACTTGTACATGAACCGGTTTTTCGGAAAGATAGTCTGGCTGCAGATTCTCTTGGCATATCGCTTCCTCATAATTGGGCGAAAGATCATTATAATATTTACTTTTTTTTGAAATATGGATTAGATATATCCGAAGGACTTCCGGTATTAGTCCGAATGCCTATGTACAAACATTATTTGAGCGGAGAACTGGAATTTTCTTATTTTAAACCGGAGTGGGAAGCAAACTGTACTGTACACTGGCAAGAAATCAAGTATTATTTACACAATGAACCGGAGAATTATGAAGCGACCTTACCTGTCATCCGTAATGTTCCAGATGAAGAGATTGCAAAAATTCAGAAAACGCCTTATCGCATACTCTTATATTCCTCCTATCGCGTAATGAGAAATCTGGATTGTATTACGGAAGATGAGAATGAAAAATAATCATTTACTTCGCCACAAAATGGCGAAGTAAATATAGGCATAAAAAGTTCTGTTAAGCATGATGAAACAGAATAGATATAAAATACTCAGAATGAGCAATAAGCCGGTTTCAAATGGGACTGACGTGGCAATGCTGTGCGCGGAGAAAAAAACGAACATACAAACCGGCATCCTGAACTGAAAACGGGCTACCGTCCTGCTTTCAAGAGCGTGAATTGATCGATTTTCTTATTTTTATTGGGTAAAAGAATAAAATGAAAATACAATATAAAATATATTCGATCGATTTGATGATTTCTTCATCAACCACCCTTAGTTTAATGCTAGGCTATTTTGGTATTCTTCTTTTTTCCCAGTATTCTCAAAGTCAAGATGATGGATTGATCATGTTTTTTACAGCATTTGCCTTGCCTGTCATCCAATTTTTGGTCAATACATTCTTACAGTATTTTTATATCAAATATGCTTATAAGAAAAATAAGATATACATATATATTATAGTGTATCTTACCAATTATATATACCTATACAAACTTTTTGAGTTGAATCAACATTTGATTGGTAAGATACTTCTAATCTTTGTTACTGTAGGTCTTATAATTGGACTAATGCTATACCCAAGAATATTAACACATTTTGTTGTTTCTCCTAAAAAAGAATGGAGAATTGTTAATATGAAAAAATTTCAAAGAGATTGGAAAAGACTTTTTTATTACTTTTTATGTGTTTGGATCATATTTTTGATTTGTATAATTAAAATATTTTAACGATATGGTATATAATATCGCTCAACCATAATGAAATTCAAAATTTCACCAATTCAAAAATAATCATTTACTTTGCCACAAAACAGCGAAGTAAAATTTAGACATAAAAAATTCTGTTAAACATGATGAAACAGAATAGATATAAAATGCTCATAATGAGCAACAAGCCGGTTCCAAATGGGACTGACGTGGCGATGCTGTGCGCGTGCAGGCGGTTTGCAACGCCGCCCCCGTCAACGGCAGCGATTGGACAGGCTGGCGCACGGTAAGCATTCCGGAACCCAAGCCGAAAGCAGAAACCGAGTGACCCGTTTCTGCATCGAAACTGGCGGCTAAATTAAAGCCCGTTGCCGGAAAATCCTTGATAGAGTGCTGCATATACCCTGTCTCATGAAAAAACTGAACACAAAATCATTAAAAAAAGTAAAAAAGTTTGTTGCTTTTGAAAAAAGCACTACCTTTGCACCGTCATTTTGAATGGCACGAAAGACTTAAGGTGTGGTAGTTCAGCTGGTTAGAATACCTGCCTGTCACGCAGGGGGTCGCGGGTTCGAGTCCCGTCCATACCGCTTAAACGCTTGATAATCGATGGGTTGTCAGGCGTTTTTTGTGCAGCAATTGTAAAATGTCAGAATAAATTTCCTATATTGATATACAATCCGCTGGTGCCGTCACGTTTGTCGAGGGCTACGCCGTAATCTACGGCAAATATAAAATTATGGTTCAAAGCAATTCGCAATCCGGCTCCTGATCCTGAATGTAGCCGGTCTGAACTGTTAGAAAGATCGAAATAGACGTTTTTGTCATTATCCGACATTTCGGAGAAGTTGCAGTTTACTTTCTGCACAACTTGCCCGCAGTCAAAAAATCCGTTGAGGCTAAACGCGAGATTTTGCTTCCACAGGCTGGTACGTGCAAAGGTATAGCGCAGTTCTGCAATACCGCTGACTATACCGTCTCCCACAACGCGGTTGCGCATCACTCCGCGAAGGGTTTTGGCGCCGCCCAAACCATCGGATTTATTCACTGACGATATGGAAGTAATCATGTAAGGTTGCACGAAAAAGGGCGCGTGCCCGATGATTGTTCCTTCGTAATTCAAGCGAACAGCCAGGACAAGCCGGTTTTTCGACAGCGTGAAATATTGTCGATGCGTCAATACGAGTTTGGTGTATGCAAAATGGTTGAAGAAGAATTTGGGGGAAACTAATAAAAGCGCCTCTGTCCACAATCCGCGCTCGGGGGCATATTCGTTGTCGCGAGTATCGTAAATAAGTCCTGTTTTCAGGAAATTGGCATTTCCGCCATATCGCTCGGCTTCGGGAATCATCCCCCAACCCACATATTTGTCATACAGCGTGGGCACGTCCGGCAGTTTGTCGGCTTCATCTTTGCCTTTATTCAATTTATCAAGGTCGAGGCTCGATATTTTGTAATTCACCAAACCAAAACCGGCTAACCAACGAAACGATGCGATGGAATGAATTTGTCCCTGAAAATCGGCATTGAATTTCAGAAATTTACGGGCGTGGCTATAAAAAGCGCGGGTTTCGTAGAGCGGATTGTCTGGTTCGGTAATATCAGGATTGTAGCGCGAAAGATAACCATTGAAGCCGTAAAAATCAAGTTTTTGTTCGGTCAGATAACTGAAATCTGCTGTAAGCCGCAGATGGTGAGGGAGAATGTTCTTGGCATCGTAAAACAATTGATTGATGCCGGACCCTTTTGTATAGCGCGAAATTTCAATTTTAACCATTTGGCGGTAGTCGGGATAATAGCCGTGGTGATGGTCGTACAAATTGACCAAACCGCCGTATTGAAAGCCCATATCATTGTCAAATGACACGACCGGCAACACACCGATTTTAAACGGTTTCGCAACTGTGGCTATCTGCTTTTCGTTAATACTGTCCTGAACAGTGCTGTTTTGAGCGTTCAGCCCAAGCATACAGCAAAGTCCACCTACCATCGTTAAAAATACTTTATTCATTATTCATCAATATTTGGTGCAAAGTTACTCTTTTTAGTGAATTTATCAAGGAAGATCATTTCTATGCTATTAAGGAGTTGTCAATAAATGTATCAATTTGTGTATCCCCTAATGGGGAATTGAGGTGATATTGAGATTTATTTCTATTGATATGAATGTCCTACGGACAAGCGAACATTCCCCGTTAGG
>JAITTD010000080.1 GCA_031287245.1 Bacteroidales bacterium | reverse complement strand
CCATCCTGCTGTCCTACATCCGCGACATCGATCCGCTGGCGTTTGTCTCGGTGATTGACGCCCACGATGTGCTGGGCGAAGGATTCAAGCCGCTGGACAGTTAAGAATTGTATCAATTTTATGTATCCCCAAATGGGGCAGTGAGGTGATATTGAGATTTATTTCTATTGATATGAATGTCCTACGGACAAGCGAATATTCCCCGTTAGGGGATACATCTCGTAGAGGTTTCACAATATAATCGAGGCTTTTGTTATAGTTACTACTTAACGCCTAAGTTAATGCATCATTAACCGGCTAGTTAATGCATCATTAACCGACTAGTTAATGCACCATTAACCGACTAGTTAATGCACCATTAACCGACTAGTTAATGCACCATTAACCGACTAGTGTTATGTTAATCTTAAAATGGCAAATACAATACTGATAATCTATTTAAAATCAATAAATTATGTTTTTGTTTCACAGTTAACATAACACTAGTTAATGCACCATTAACCGTTTTGTCCCGCAGGGACAGCACATTATTAACCGTATGCTTCAGCATACGGTGATGAGGATACACGACTACAACCAAGTCTCGCAGGGACGACACAGAAAGACAACAAAGTGTAGTCAGAGTTCTCTGTCCGTCCGTAGATTAAAATGTTAACAAAGTGTTCCCTGCGGGACTTGAAAATGGGTAGCACCTCAAAAAAGATATAGCCCATTCGGGCGACTGGGATAGCCATTTTGTATTTATGAAATTTTATCATCTCCAGCCAAGCAAGAAAGACTTGTCTATGAAAAACATTCCGACGACATTGAAAGACACACGACCTGAAAAGAAGAACTAAAAATTCTGCATGAAAAATGTGAATAAATGTTAAAAGATTTTTATTCTTTGAAATTTAATGATTAACTTTGTCCCCGTTAATTAAAAACGTTCAAATGCTATTTATGAATAATGTCGGGTTAAAACGCAGATATATTCAACTTTTCTGCAAATGTTGTTTGCTGTGCAGCGGTATTTTTATTTTTCTTTGTTTCAAATCATCTTCGCAGCCAGCGGCGCCGATAGACCATCCTTCAACCATTTTGGTCTTTGACGCCGGCAAACGGATAGCCATTGCTTCCGATAAGGGCAATACGCTTATTTTTAATCAACTTCCGGTGGCGGAAGGCGTGGCATGGAAGCCTATCACCCTTCCGGGAAAACCTTCGGGTTTGGTGGCTTCGCGCAACGGAAAAACCATTTTTGCTACTTGTGGCGAGGATGAAGGACTGTTGCTGACGATAGACCCCGCCTCGGCAACTGTTACCAAAAAACTGGCGGTCGGACATTATCCCGTTTCGCCTGTATTGAGCGATGCCGGCGACTTGCTGTATTTCAGCCGTCGCTTCACCAACGAAATTGTCAGCGTTGACCTTGCAAAAAACAAAATCATACAGTCCATTCCCGTCAAAAGCGAACCTGTGGCTTTGGCGCCGGTAGCAGGAAAATCCTTACTTCTGGCAGCCCACCATCGCCCTTACGGCTCCTCGACAGCCGCAGTAGTAGCAACTGCCGTTTCGGTGATTGATTTAGCGAAAAATGCGACCGTCAAAGAGATTACGCTACCCAATGGCAGCACTGATGTTTTTCACATTGCCCTTTCGCCCGATGGGAAATATGCCTATATTCCGCATACTTTGGGACGTTATCTCACTCCCACCACCCAGTTGGAACGGGGCTGGATGAATACCAATGCCTTGTCAATCATTGATGTTGCCAAACAGGAACTGCTCAATACCGTTTTGCTGGATGATTTGGATTTAGGCGCTGCCAATCCTTATGATGTGTACGTTACATCTGATAAAATCGTCGTTACCCATGCCGGTTCTCATGAATTGAGCGTGATTGACAGGGTGAAACTGCATAACAAACTGGATAATTTAGCCAAAGTGAAAAGTTCTAATTCTGTATATACCGTGCAGGACGTGCCGGATGACCTGTCTTTCGTGGCAGATTGCCGTGTACGGGTTCCCTTGAAAGGGAATGGTCCGCGGTCAGCCTCCGGTTTTGGCAGTCAGGTTTACGTAGCGGGATATTTCTCCAATTCGGTAGAAGTGCTGCAATTGACGAATAATCGCGTGGCGACTGTCATTCAAGCCGAACGCCCTCTGAGCAAAGCCGAACGCGGCGAAATGCTGTTCAACGATGGTCGCGTCTGTTTCCAGCAGTGGCAAAGTTGCGCCAGTTGTCATCCCGACGCTCGTGTGGACGGGCTTAACTGGGACCTGCTGAACGATGGACTGGGCAATCCGAAAAACACCAAGAGTATGCTCCTTTCGCACTTTACTCCGCCGACTACCATCACCGGAGTTCGCCTCAATGCCGAATATTCTGTGCGTTCAGGCATACGCCACATACAGTTTGTGGAACGACCTGAGGAAGATGCAGTCTGTATGGACGAATATCTCAAAACGCTGAAACCCATCAAAAGCCCGTATTTGGTGAAAGGCGCTTTGAGCAAAGCAGCCAAACGAGGCAAAAAAATCTTTGAAGAAGCCGGATGCGCTGTCTGCCACAGCGGGGCTTATCTTACGGATATGCGGCTTCACCAGGTAGGCGCTACGGCTGATTATCCCCAAAATCAGCAATTCGACACCCCCGCATTAGTAGAAGTGTGGCGCACCGCCCCCTTCCTGTATGACGGACGGGCAGAAACGCTGAAAGACATGATGACCACTCTCAACGATGGCGACCGACACGGAAAGACGCATCAATTGAATGATAAACAATTATCCGATTTGACAGAATACGTATTATCTTTATAATCAATAAAACCCAACCATCATGAAGAATTATAAATTTTGGATTTTAACCGCTGTTACTTTTTCGTTGTTCACGTTGGTAATAGCCAATTCTTATCAGCCAACAGATACACATACACCCGACAAGGCTGATACCGGCAAGATGGATGCTGAAACGGTTGAAACAGCATCTGTACAGCAGGCAACCGCAAGCAGTTTTGCAGAAATTTCCGTTCCGGAAGAAGATCGGTTGATAGGTCGCTGGTCGTTTGAATCCGGCAATATCGGTCGCAATGCAGCCGCCGATCAATTTAACGCCAAGTTTAGCAAAACGCCGGCTACCGTACCGGGAGTGATAGGTAGCGCTGTTAACTTGACCGGCAAAGGACCCGTCATTGAGGTGGGTCCCGAAGCGTTGCCTGAGAAATTGAGCGAATTTACCTTCTCTGCATGGGTGTCGCCCGCGAAATTGGAAGGCGATCATACCATTATCCGCAAGGAAGATGTCGGTATATACGGCGACAACCGTCTGCTGTTCGCTTTTCGGGGAGGAAAATTCCTCTCGTTGGGCATCAACTGCGGCAACAACTATGCTGTGTGCGATGCCGTTGTGTCACCTCGCGAATTGTGCGACGGAAATTGGCACCTCGTAGCCGGAACTTTCGACGGATATGTGATGCACGTTTATTTGGACGGCAGAGAGATAGGCGCTATGGAACGCCACGCTCCCCTCAATACGCTCTATGATTATATGCCCATCAAAGTCAATTATTGGGGCGATATTGTCGCCGGACGCTATAATTCGGCGGAAGGCGATTTGCAGATTGATCGGGCGCCTTTTTTCATTGGCTCTTTCAATGGAAAACAGGATTTTTTCACCGGAAAATTAGATGATGTCCGGTTTTACGCCAAAGCGCTTGACAATGGCGGCATGGATGCCTTGTATAAGGAAGGAAAACAAAAACCCTCGTCAGGGTTGAAGAAATCGCAGCAAACAGCGGCTTCGTATTACAGAAAAGGAACGTCATTTATCGAAACTTTGGAAATGACCGACCAGAAATTGGCTCAGGCAAAGATAGATGCGATGACAGCGGTGGAGTTGCAACGGCTGTTGCGTGCTGATTATCCCGCTGAAACGAATGCTTATATCATGAAATGGCAGAAAAGTCCGGTTGACAATATGCTACTGACCGACAAAGAACGCCGCACACTGGCGGAAAATTTGGCTACACCCGCTTTTGAATACCTCCCGCTGACCGATATGCAGTGGAGTGTGCTTTCCCCTGCCGATAAAGTCAAATGGGAACGTATTCGGTGGATTAAATCGCAGTTTCAGGGCAATGAAGACGGCTGGGTTGCCGGTATGGACAAAAATCTTCTCGGCGCCATATTATACAAGATGGAAGACGTGACGGAAGCCCGTCCGGAGCGTGGCGAAAGAGTAGCGGCTTACCGGAAACCGGAAACACCACGCACCGTTGACCGTACCGGCAAAGAGTCGCAGGATGTGATTGAAGCCGACTGGCTCTACCAATGTGGCGGCAAACCTTTGATAGAACGAAGTTTGCAGGAAATAAAATGGACACGCCGGTTGGCTTCGCGTTTGGAAAATCAACAATTCAATGCTCAATTGGATGAACTGGAAAAGAAAGCCAAAGCAAAACAGGCAGACAGCGAAGACAAAGACTTGTATTTTGCCGTGCGTACGCTGAAAAGAGACATCATGTTCCAAAATCCGGTGGTTGATTTTGAATCGGTGGTTTATATTGACAATCCCAACCCTTCCGGAAGTGAGTGGCAACACGAAACCAAACACCGTTTGGGCTATTCGGGCGTTCCCGGAGGTCGTCTTATCGTGCAAACCGGCTTAAACCCGGGAGGAAAAATGAAACAACTCATGCCGCAGGAACCTCTGCATGGCACCTTTTGGCGTCCCGACCTGTCGTATGATGCCAACCGCGTTCTTTTTGCTTTCAAACCACATAACGAAAAAACCTTCCATCTCTATGAAATTGGAGTGGACGGTTCGGGACTTCGGCAATTAACAAGCGGTATTTTTGATGATTTCGACCCTGTTTATATGCCCGATGGCAAGAAAATCACGTTTTTGACCACGCGCGGACATATTTACGTGCGTTGTATGCCGCCTACCAATGCTTTTGTGACAGCACAAATGCCGTTGGACGTGAAACCGGGTGACAAAAGCCTGTATATTCTTTCCCGCAGCGGCGAACCGGAATACACACCCTCTGTAATGAACGACGGGCGCGTGATTTACACCCGCTGGGAATATACCGACAAACCTTTGTGGCGTGCACAAAGTCTGTGGACAATGAGACAAAACGGCACGTTTGTGCAAACCTTCTGGGGCAACCAGTCCGTATGGCCCGACCTGCTGAAAGATGCTCGCCAGATACCCGGCAGCGAAAAAGTGATGTTTACCGGCAGCGCCCATCATAACTGGTTTTCGGGCAGCGTTGGTATCATCACACCTACCAAAGGCTTTAATTTCCCCCACGGTTTGGCAAAGGTGACGAAAGATGTGGAATGGCCCGAATGTGGAAACGGTCCCGTTGACCCCGTTGAAAACCCTGATTACCACGCATCCGGAAACTATGATGCTTATTACTCGCCCTATCCGCTGAGCGAAACGGATTTTCTTGTTTCGGCAAGACGCAAAAGCGACGGTAAATTTGTACTCATGCTGATGGATACCGAAGGCAACCGCGAAATCATCAATGAAGGCGCCTACAATATTTGGGATGCCATGCCGGTGAGGACACGTCCTACGCCGCCCGTATATCCCGATAATGTTGACTGGCCCACGTATGAAAACCGCGATAATCCAAGTCCCGGAACCTTATACAGCAGCAACGTTTATGAGGGCGCACCCCAAGAGATGAAAGACAAGGCAAAATATCTGCGTATCCTGTCTATCGAGCACAAAACATACACCAACTGGCACAAACGGAATTACGTTTCTTCCGGTCCTGAAATATCAATGGTTCAGTCGGAAGGCATCAAGAAAATCATCGGTACGGTGCCCATCGAACCTGACGGAAGTGTGAATTTTACTGCTCCGAGCGGCATTGCGCTGCATTTCCAACTGTTGGACGAGAATCAGCGCGCCCTGCAAACGATGAAAAGTTTCACAGGAATACAACCGGGGGAAAGCCGCGGATGTATGGGATGTCACGAATCGCATACGCGCACGCCGGCTGTACGCCAAACAGGTATAGCGCTTGGGCGTAAACCTTCGATCATCACGCCGGTGCCATGGAAAGATATTTCGGTAAGTTATGAACGTTATGTGCAGCCCGCTCTGGATAAACATTGTGCGCAATGCCATCAAGACCCGAAACACCCTGCTTATAAACGCTTCAATGCCACTTTACGCCCGGGATTCCTCGGATTCAAAGAACCATACGTAACACTGCTCGGTCACCCTACATGGAGCCATAAATACAAGGATAAGGACAAGAAAGAGGCATCCGGCGGTTACGGATGGGCTGATATCATCATGGTGGAAGGATTCAGCACGGTTGATTCACTGGCTTATCAGACCTATCCGGCGATGACGAAACTGTCGTACAAGAGCCGGTTAGTGAACCTGATGTCAAGCGGCAAGCACCACGGAGTGAAAGTAGATCCCGAAAATCTGCTGCGTGTCATCCTTTGGGTGGATGCGATGGGTCCCTATTACGGTGTTGAAGAACTCAGGAAGATGGAAGACCCTGTTTTCCCCGGAAAAGGCTGGTTGTCGCAACCACCGAGAATCTGTACGGCGCCTATCATACAGCGCCCGGGTCCATTCGATCCTTTTTATACAGACGAGGCTTACGATACGCCACCTCAGGAAATTTTCAACCAATTGCCGCCGGTTTTGGTTCAAAAAGAGTGATTAATCAGAATGTTGTGAAACCTTTGTGTTCTTTGTGGTAAAATTCCAACCACAAAGAACACAAAGAAATGCACAAAGTTCACAAAGTATAGATGGAACTTATGAATGTGTAGAGGCTGTTCAGACCTAATACCATACCTGATAATAAGTATCATCAACCATCCATCCTTTGCCGGTGGCGATACTTCCGTTGCAGGTGCCTGTCCCTGGATTTCCGCTAATATAAATTGTTGCACTAACTGTTACAGTGGGCAAGGTATTGAACAAGGCATTTAAACCAGCCGTAGTCAATTGATTGACGGTGCAAGACAAATAGGTTAAAGCCCTGTTTTGGCTTACATCAAGCGCGGTCAATTTATTACTGGCGCATTGCAAGTTGTATAAAGCCGTACTTTTGCTTACATCAAGTGTGGTCAATTGATTGTTGCTGCAATTCAACCAGTCGAAAGCCCTGTTTTGACTCACATCAAGCGCGGTCAATTGATTATTGACACAAGACAACCTTGATAGAGCAGGGTTTTGGCTTACATCAAGTGTGGTCAATTGATTGTCATTGCAATACAAATAGGTTAAAGCCGGGTTGTGGCTTACATCCAACGCAGTCAATTGATTGTTGCTGCAAGACAACCGAGTTAAAGCCGTGTTTTGGCTTACATCCAACGTGGTCAATTGATTGTTGCTGCA